>NZ_JBEZGJ010000052.1:0-39015 GCF_040649965.1 Micromonospora sp. NPDC048843 | reverse complement strand
GGTCCCAGTCGTCGCCACCGAGCTGGTTGTCACCGCTCGTCGACTTGACCTCGACGACGCCCTCGGGGCTCAGCGCCCGACCACGGCCACCGGTGACGCCTGGGTCAGCGCATCTTCTGCTGCGCGTCGGTCAGCTTGGCCTTCACCGACTCCTCGGTGACCGGCTTGCCGCTGGCCGCGTCGGCGAACAGCTCCTTCATCGCGGTGCCGACCAGGGTCTCGAAGGTGCTCTCATCGGGAACCTGCGGCAGCGGGGCCGCGGTCGTGACAAGGGTCTCCTGGATGGTCTTCTGCTCGGTGGCGCTGAACGCCGGGTCGGAGGCCGCGGTCTTCACCGCCGGCAGCGAGCCGTACGTCTTGTTGAGGATCGTCTGCTCCTCGTCGCTGGTCATGAACTTGACGAAGCTCAGCGCGCCGTCCTTGTTCTTGGTGTGCTTGAAGACCGCCATGTTGATCCCGGCGACCATGCTGTTGACCTTCTTGCCTCCGGCCGGCGGGCTGGCCAGGAACGGCACCGGGGCCACCCCGTACGCGTCGGCGGGCATGTTCTGCGTCTTCAGGTTCGACCCGGCGGACTGCCACAGCAGCATGGCGGCCTTGCCGTTGGCGAAGTCGGAGACCGACTGGTTCTGCGCGTACTCGGCGTTGCTCGGGTTGGTGATCTTGTCGGCGGCCATGAAGTCGATGTACCGCTTGATCGCCGAGACGTTCTGCGGGGTGTCGAAGGTCGGCTTGCCGGCCGAGTCGAACCACTCGCCGCCGTACTGCTGGCTGAAGGTGAAGGCGTGGTGGGCGTTCTCCGACGGGTTGGCCCCCTCGATCGCCAGGCCCCACTTGCCGCCGGTGCTCAGCTTCTTGCCGTACTCGGCGAGCTGCTCCCAGGTGGTCGGCGGCGCGGTGATGCCGGCGTCGGCGAACGACTTCTTGTTGTAGTACAGGCTGTACGCCATGCTGTAGAGCGGCACGGCGGCCGGCGGCTTGCCGGGGGCGCCGGCGGCGGCGAGCGCGGCGGGCACGATCCGGTCCTTGCCGCCGACGGCCTGCAGGGCGGCGTCGTCGAACTCGACAAGCGCGCCGGTGGCCTGCAACGACGCCGACCAGGTGTTGCCGATGTTGACCACGTCCGGGCCCTTGCCGGAGGCGGCGGCGGCCAGCAGGCGGTTGAGCAGATCCGACCAGGGGACCACCTCGACGGTGACCTTGATTCCGGTCTGCTTCTCGAACTTGTCCAACTCCGGCTGGAGGGTGGTCTTGTCGGCCTCCAGGCTGGCGCCCTGGTTGCTGGCCCAGTAGGTGAGCGTCTTGGGCGATGCGGCGGAGTCGTCGCCGGAGCCTCCGCAGGCGGTCAGCGAGGCGGCCGCCAGTACGGCGGCGGTGAATATCCCGAGGTGTCGTCTCGACACGGTTCAGCCCTTCCGGTGCGTGGTGGGGGTCCGCCGACCTTCGTCACCGATAGGGGTCGGGCGACGGGGGCCGGCTGCGGACAGGGTTCGGGGGTGCGCCGTCGGGGTCCGTCGGCGTTTCCCGGGAGTTACATCACGGCTTAAATTATGTCGTCATTAAAGTTGCTGGCCGGTGGGTCGTCAAGCACGAGGCGGTTACAGTCGCCTCGAACGGCCGACGGGAACGAGGTGACGAGTGGAGCTGGCGCGTGCCACCAACCGCAGCGTGCGGTTGCGCAACCGGTCCGCCCTGCTGACCAAGCTCTTCCTGGACGGCCCGCTCACCCGGCAGGACCTGGTGCGCAGCACCGGGCTGAGCCAACCCGCGGTCAGCAACGTGGTGGCCGACATGATCGACGAAGGGCTGGTCGCCGAGGTCGGCGCCGCCGAGTCCGACGGCGGCCGGCCCAGCATGCTGCTGCGGATCGCGCCCCGCTTCGCGTTCCTGATCGGCGTGGACGTCGGCGAGACCCGGGTCCGGGTGGAGCTGTTCGACTTCGCGATGACCCTGCTGGCCAGCGTCGAGTACCCGCTCGACCCGGCCCGCACCGAGCCAGACCTGGTGGCCGGGCACGTGCTGGCCGGCATCGAGGCGGTCACCGGCCAGGCCGGCGTGGCCCCCGGCGACGTGCTCGGCGTCGGCATCGGCGTCTCCGGCGTGGTCGAGCAGGGCGCCGAGGCCGTCGTGCACGCCCAGGCCCTCGGCTGGGACCGGGTGCCGCTGGAGCGTCTGATCGGCGCCGGCACCGACCTGCCGTTGCACATCGACAACGGCGCGAAGACCCTCGGCCAGGCCGAGATGTGGTTCGGCGCCGGCCGAGGCGCCCGGCACGCCGTCTTCGCGCTTGTCGGCTCCGGGGTGGGCGCGTCGGTGGTGACAAACGGCGCCACCTACCGGGGCGCGTCCAGCAGCGCGGGGGAGTGGGGGCACACCACCCTGGTGTACGGCGGCCGGGTCTGCCGGTGCGGCGCGCGCGGTTGCCTGGAGGCGTACGTGGGGGCGGAGGCGATCATCGACCGCTACCGGGAGGCGCGCCGGGGTCGACCGGTGCCGGGCGAGGACGAGGAGTCCCAGATCGCCGCGCTGGTCGCCGCCGCCGAGACCTCGGCCACCGCCCGACGCGTGCTGGAGGACACCGCCGGCTACCTCGGCGCCGGGGTGGCCAACCTGATCAACCTGTTCAACCCGGAGCGCGTGGTGCTCGGCGGCTGGGCGGCGATGGCCCTCGGCGACCTGCTGCCGGCCGTGCGGGAGGCCGCCGGCCGGCAGGCGCTGCGCCAGCCGTACGAGCAGGCGTCGATCGAGCTGTGCCGGCTCGGGGTGGACGCGGTGGCGCTGGGCGCGGCAACCCTCCCGATCGCCCGCTTCCTCACCGAGGGTGGCGTCCGCCGCTGAGCGGGGACGACTGCTGCGCCGTCGGCAAATTACCCAAAAAGAATTCTCGGGATAAATAACGAAGTTATAGATCGATGTCTTGACGCCGTCGCAATCTCGCCGCAACACTCCTACGAGAGCGCTCTCCGACCCGCGACGCCGCATCGGCGGCACCACCCACGGCGCCACGGGGCGAGCCGATCCCACCCACGCGGCACCCCCTCGTAGCCCCCTATCGACAGGCGATGTCATGACATCTCGTGCAACATCCGTACGCCCGCGTCCTCGACGCGTCGTCCGGCACCTGCTGGTCGGGCTCACCGTGGCCCTGGTCGCGGCGCTCACCCCGACCGGTGCCACTGCGCCCGCGCAGGCCGCACCCACCCTGCTGTCCCAGGGCCGCCCCGCCACCGCCTCGTCCAGCGAGAACGCCGGCACCCCGGCCTCCGCGGCAGTCGACGGCAACACCGGCACCCGCTGGGCCAGCGCGTTCAGTGACCCGCAGTGGCTCCAGGTCGACCTGGGCGCTCGGGCCACCATCAGCCAGGTGAACCTGCTCTGGGAGGGCGCCTACGGCCGGGCCTTCCAGCTCCAGACCTCCGACGACGGTGCCACCTGGACGACGATCTACTCGACCACCACCGGCAACGGCGGCACCCAGAACCTCACGGTCACCGGCGCCGGCCGCTACGTACGGATGAACGGCACCGCCCGGGGCACCGGCTACGGCTACTCGCTCTGGGAGTTCCAGGTGTACGGCGAGACCGGCGGCAGCACGCCGACCTGCGGCAGCAGCAACGTCGCGCAGGGCAGCCCGGCGACCGCCTCGTCCAGCCAGGACGCCGGCCTCGCGGCGTCCGCGGCGGTCGACGGCAACACGGGCACCCGCTGGGCCAGCACCGCCAGCGACCCGCAGTGGCTGCGCGTCGACCTCGGCAGCACCCGCACCATCTGCCGGGTGGTGCTCACCTGGGAGGCCGCGTACGCCCGGGCCTTCCAGCTCCAGACCTCGGCCGACGGGACCACCTGGACGACGATCTACTCCACCACCACCGCCACCGGCGGCACGCAGTCCCTCACCGTCACCGGCAGCGGGCGTTACCTGCGGATGTACGGCACCGCCCGGGGCACCGCCTACGGCTACTCGCTGTGGGAGCTGGCGGTGAACACGACCGGCGGCACCAGTGAACCCCCGGTCGGCACGACCGACCCGTACAACCCCAACCTCGGGCCGAACACGTTCGTCTTCGACCCGAGCACGCCGACGTCGACCATCCAGAGTCGACTGAACACCCTCTTCACCCAGCAGGAGACCAACCAGTTCGGCCCGCAGCGCTACGCGGTGCTGTTCAAGCCCGGCAACTACACCGCCGACGTCAACCTCGGCTTCTTCACCCAGGTCGCCGGCCTCGGCATGAGCCCCGACGACGTCAACCTCAACGGCCACGTGCGTGCCGAGGCGTTCTGGTTCGGCGGCAACGCCACCCAGAACTTCTGGCGCGCCGCCGAGAACCTGTCGGTCACCCTGCCCGCCGGGCAGACAGTGGAGCGCTGGGCGGTGTCCCAGGCTGCGCCGTACCGACGGATGCACCTGCGCGGCGCGCAGAACCAGATCCAACTCTGGAACGGCGGCGACGGCTGGTCCAGCGGTGGCCTGATGGCCGACACCCGCATCGACGGCCTGGTCGTCTCCGGCTCGCAGCAGCAGTGGTACTCCCGCAACAGCGAGTTCGGCAACGGCTGGACCGGCTCGGTGTGGAACATGGTCTTCCAGGGCGTCAACGGCGCTCCCGCGCCGAGCTTCCCCAACCCGTCGCACACAGTCATCCCGCAGACCCCGCAGGTACGGGAGAAGCCGTTCCTGTACGTCGACGGCACCGGTGAGTACCGGGTCTTCGTGCCCGCGCTGCGCACCAACTCCACCGGAACCAGCTGGTACAACAAGACCCCGGCCGGCTCGTCGATCTCGCTGTCGCAGTTCTACGTGGTCCAGCCCGGCACCAGCGCCGCCACCATCAACGCGGCCCTCGCCCAGGGGCGGCACCTGCTCTTCACCCCGGGCGTGCACCACGTCACCGAGCCGATCCAGGTCAACCGGGCCGACACTGTCGTCCTCGGTCTCGGCCTGGCCACCATCCAGGCCGACAACGGCGCGGTGGGCATGCGGGTGGCCGATGTGGACGGCGTGAAGGTGGCCGGCATCATGTTCGAGGCCGGCACGACCAACTCGCCGGTGCTGATGGAGGTCGGGCCGTCCGGCTCGTCCGCGAGCCACGCCACGAACCCGACCTCGCTGCACGACGTGTTCTTCCGCATCGGCGGGCCGCACGTCGGCAAGGCCACCAACACGCTGACCGTCAACAGCGACAACGTGATCGGCGACCACATGTGGCTGTGGCGGGCCGACCATGCCGCCAGCGGCGTACCGACCGGGTGGACGCTGAACACCGCCGACACCGGGCTCACCGTCAACGGCGACAACGTCACCATGTACGGCCTCTTCGTCGAGCACTACCAGAAGTACCAGACCATCTGGAACGGCAACGGCGGGCGGACGTACTTCTACCAGAACGAACTGCCCTACGACCCGCCCAACCAGGCGGCCTGGATGAACGGGTCGACCCGGGGCTACGCCGCGTACAAGGTCGCCGATTCGGTGACCAGTCACCAGGCGTTCGGGCTGGGCAGCTACAGCTACTTCAACGTCAACCCCGCCGTCGTGGAGGAGCGGGCCTTCGAGGTGCCCACCAACCCGAACGTGCGCTTCACGAACATGGTCACCGTCTCGCTCGGAGGCGTCGGCACCATCAACCGGGTGATCAACAACGCCGGTGGCACCGCGAACGCGGCCAACCAGCAGGTGTACCTGACCACCTATCCCTGACCGGGGCGCCCGCGCCGGCCCGGTCCTCTGTGACCGGGTCGGCCGGGTAGCACCCAGGGCCGTGGCCGGCCCGGTCCCGCCGAGACCGGGCCGGCGCGGTCGTGCCGCTCAGCCGGCCAGCACCTCGGCCGCCGCCCGTTCACCGGCGAGCACAGCGCCCTCCAGGTAGCCACTCCAGCGGGTGGCCGTCTCGGTGCCCGCCCAGTACACCCGTCCCACCGGCGTCCGCAGGTGTGGGCCGTACGTCCGCCACGTGCCCGGGGTGAACGCACCGGAGAAGCAGCCCCGGGTCCACTCGTCGGCCGACCAGTCGTACTCGACGAGATCCACCGGGTCCTCGGCGCGCGGCCCGACCACGCTGGCGAACGCTTCCAGCAGGCATCGTCGACGCCGCGCGAGAGACATGCCGCGCAGCGTGGCGGCGTCGGTGGAGTAGCTGAACCCGGTCAGCACCCCGATCGGTGAGGTCGGCGTGGAGTTGTCGACAGTCTCGGTGAGCGGACCGGCGCTGGTGGTGGCCACCCCGGAGCGCCCGTCGGCACGCCAGAAAGGCTCCGGGTAGACGGCGTGCACCTTCAGCGCCGAACCCATCGGCATGCGCTGGGTGAGCCCGTCGCGCAACGGGGGCAGCGGCGGGTCGTACCGGATCCGGCCGGCCAGTGCCGGGGCCAGCGCGACCACCACGGCATCGCCGTCGACGCGCCCGGTGTCGGTCCACGCCGTCGCGCCGGCGGCTGTCTGTTCGATGGCCCGCACCGGCGCGGCCAGCGTCAGCGCGCCCGGCGGCAGGGCGGTGGCCATCCGTTCGGCCAGCGCCGGCGGCCCGCCCACGATCCGGTCCTGCTGCGCGCCGCCGGCCATCCCCAGCAACGGCCCGGTCCCGCCAGCGCTGCGCAGGTAGAACAGCAGGTGCAACAGGGACAGCTCGTCAGCGCCGGTGGCCAGCAGCCCTCCGGCGAGCACCCGCCCCAGGTAGTCGGCGGTGTCGTCGTCCCCGGCCGTGGCGGCGAGCCACCCGCCGAGGGTCGTCCGGTCCCACAGTGCGGCCTCCTGCGTCGCCCAGGGTGCGGCCGGGTCCAGTCGTGCGGCGTACTCGTCGAGCAGCCCGAGCACCCGGCCCACCTGTGCGGGCGGCTCGGCCCGGGGCGCACCGGCCCAGAGCACTGTGGGCGCGCCGACCGATGCCGAGGCGAAGGTGGCCAACCCGTGCTCGGCGACCAACGCGTACATCCGGTCCTGGGTCGGGCCGATCCACTGCGCGCCCAGGTCGAGTTGCGTGAGCTCGGGCAGCCATCGGGTCAGCACGCGACCGCCCACCCGGTCGCGGGCCTCCAGCACTCGCACCTGTGCGCCGGCACGGGTGAGCGCCAGCGCGGCGGCGAGCCCGGAGAAGCCGGCGCCGACCACGACCACCCGCAAGCCGTCGGTCACGGCGCGCTGCTTACCCGCCACCGCCCGGCACATTACTCCCGGTGCTGATCGGACGGCTGATCACGTCACGGCAGCGCAGGGTCGACCCCTGCCCCGCGTCCTTTGCTCTGCTTCAACCCACGCGACACTCGGTCGCCTTTATCGTCGCGTCCGTTGAAGCAGAGCAAAGGACGCGGCAGAGCAAAGGGGGCGCCCGATAGTGCGGGCGGAGCCGCCCTTGAGATTTCTAGCAGCGGCCTGTCGATCTGAGCCGCGGCCGATCGTGTGGAGTCTGAGAGGTCGGCGACGGGCCGGCCGCCTGCGAGGAGGAACGATGACGCTCTACCTGCTCAGCATCCACCAGCCGCAGGGTGAGCTGCCGCCGGAGCCGGAGTTCCTGGCCGGGGTGATGCGTCAGCTCGGCGAGCTGCGCGCCGAGTTGGCGTCCACCGACTCGTGGGTCTTCGGTCAGGGACTGCACGGCCCGGAGACCGCCACCGTGCTGCGCGCCCGCGACGGCGACGTCCTGGTCACCGACGGCCCGTTCGTAGAAGGCAAGGAGTACCTGGGCGGCATCACCATCATCGACGTGCCGGACCTGGACGCCGCGCTGGACTGGGGCCGCCGCTATGCGTTGGCGACCACCCTGCCGATCGAGGTGCGCCCCTTCCAGGGCGGGGCCGGCGACTGACCGTGCCCGACGTGGAGGCGGTGTTCCGCGCGGAGTACGGCCGCGCGGTAGCCGTCCTGGTTCGCCTCCTCGGCGACATCGACCTCGCCGAGGAGGCCGTCCAGGAAGCCTTCGCCGTCGCGGTGGAGCGGTGGCCGATCAGCGGCCCGCCGCCCAGCCCGGCCGGTTGGATCATCACCACCGCCCGGAACCGGGCGATCGACCGGCTGCGCCGCGAGGCGTCCCGGACCGAGCGGCAGGCCCAGGCGGCCCTGCTGCTCGCCGCCGACGAACCCGTCGAGGAGGGACCCGTGCGCGACGACCAGCTACGGCTGATCTTCACCTGCTGTCATCCGGCGCTCGCCCCGAGCGTTCGGGTCGCTCTCACCCTGCGGCTGCTCGGCGGACTGAGCACCGCCGAGATCGCTCGGGCCTTCCTGGTGCCGGAGCCGACGATGGCGCAGCGGCTGGTCCGCGCCAAGTCGAAGATCCGCAACGCGCGCATCCCGTACCGGGTGCCGCGCGAGGCCGACCTGCCCGACCGGCTGCACGCGGTTCTCGCGGTGCTCTACCTGATCTTCAACGAGGGGTACTCGGCCAGCGCCGGTCCGCACCTGATCCGCGTCGAGCTGTGCGTCGAGGCGATCCGGTTGACCAGGCTGCTGGTGGAGCTGATGCCGGACGAGCCGGAGGCGCTCGGCCTGCTCGCTCTGATGCTGCTCACCGAGTCCCGTCGTGCGGCGCGGACCACCACCGAGGGTGAGTTGGTGGCGCTGCCGAGCCAGGACCGGGCCCGGTGGGACGCCGAGCTGATCACCGAGGGGCAGGCGTTGGTTCGTCGCTGCCTGCGCCGCGACCGACCCGGGCCGTACCAGATCCAGGCCGCGATCGCCGCCGTGCACAGCGCCGCGCGCCGCGCCGCCGACACCGACTGGGGCCAGATCCTTCAGCTGTACGACCAACTGACCGTGGTCGCACCCAGCCCGGTGGTCGCGCTGAACCGGGCGGTAGCGCTCGCCGAGGTGGCCGGACCGGCGGTGGCGCTGACCGAGGTGGATCGGCTCGACCTGGACGGCTTCCACGTGTACCACGTGGTCCGCGCCGACCTGCTGGCCCGGCTCGGCCGGGGCGGGGAGGCCGTCGAGGCGTACCGGACGGCCGTCGCCCTGACGGACAACGCGGCCGAACGGGCCTTCCTCACCGCACGCGCGACGGCCCTGGCGACGCCCTGAGGGCGGTTTGCCGCAGGGGCGGCCGGGAACCCGAGGCACCGCCGCAGCAGGGAATGGGGAGGGGCCATGGCGTACCGACCGACAGCCGTCGACACCGTGCCCGACCTGTCCACCCTCACGCTCGGCGTGGAGGAGGAGTACCTGCTGCTCGACCCGGACAGCGGCCGGAACCTGCCGGTCGCCGACCAGGTGCTCGCCGCGCTGCGCGGCCCCGCCCGGGACCAGAGCCGCCAGGAGTTCCGGCACAGCATGGTGGAGATGGTCACCCCGGTCTGCGCCGACCTCGCCGACCTGCGCGCGCACCTTGTGTCGCTGCGCCGCTCCGCCGCCGAGGCCGCCACGGCGGCCGGGGCCCGGCTGGTGGCGGTCGGCGCCACCCCGGTGGCCGAGCCGCACCGGACGGTCCCCGACGAACCGCGCTACCACGCGATGTCGCGCCGGTACGGGCCGGTGGCGCACGACCCGGCGGTCTGCGGCTGCCACGTGCACGTCGGGCTGCCCGACCGGGAACTGGCCGTGCAGGTCTGCAACCACCTGCGGGTGTGGCTGCCGGTGGTGCAGGCGATCACCACCAACTCGCCGCTGCACGACGGGTACGACACCGGGCACGCCAGCTGGCGCTCGATGCAGTTGGAACGCTGGCCCAGCATCGGACCGACGCCGTACTTCGACTCCGCCGCCGACTACGACCGCACCGTTGACGAGCTGATCGCCGCCGGCATCATGCTCGACGCGGCGATGGTCTACTGGTACGCCCGGCCGTCGTCGACGTACCCGACGGTGGAGGTGCGGGTCGGTGACGTCTGCACCGAAGTGGACGACGCGGTGCTGGTCGCCGCGCTGGTCCGGTCCCTCGTGGCCACCCTCGCCGACGACGTACGCGCCGGGGTGAGCGCCCCGCACGTCCGGGACTGCCTTGTCGCCGCGGCGCACTGGCGGGCCGCCCACGACGGTCTCGACGGCGAGCTGATCGACCTGCGTGCCGGCGGCGCCCGCCCCGCGTGGGCACTCGTCGACGAGCTGATGGCGGTGATCGCCCCGGCCCTGCTGCGCCACGGCGACCTCGGGTACGTGTTGGCGCAGCTCGCCCGGCTGCGTCGCGACGGCACCGGAGCCACCCGGCAGCGGCGGGTGCTGGAGCGCGCCGGGGACCTGCACGTGGTCCTCGACGACCTGGTCGCCCGCACCGCCGCCGGCTGACACGCGCCGGGCCGGCGGCTCAACGGATGTCGTGGGTCTGGAGCCACAGCTCCAGCAGGCCGAGCTGCCACAGCTTGTTGCTGCCGGCCGCGGCCTCGGCCCGGTCGGGCTCGGCGAGCAGATGTGCCACGTACTCCGGACGGAACAGCCCCCGCTCGCGCGCGGCAGGCGCCTGCAACGCCTCGGCCACCAGCTCGCGCACCGGGCCGTCCACGTTGCGCAGCGCCGGCACCGGGAAGTAGCCCTTGGGCCTGTCGATCACCTCGGTGGGCAGCACCTCCCGGGCGACGTCCTTGAGCACGCCCTTGCCGCCCTGGCTGACCTTGTGCTCCGGCGGGCAGTGCGCGGCAAGGGTGACCAGGTCCTGGTCGAGGAAGGGCGTACGCACCTCCAGACCCCACGCCATGCTCATGCTGTCCACCCGCTTGACCGGGTCGTCGGGGAGCATCAGGTGGGTGTCCAGGCGCAGCACGGCGTCCAGCGCGGTCTGCGCCCCGGGCGCGGCGAGGTGCCCGGTGAGCAGGTCCCGGCTGGCGTCGTGCTCCAGCGCGTACGCCGGGCCGACGATGCGGCGCAGCTCGTCGTGGCCGCGGTCGAAGAACGCGGCGGCGAACGTCTCGGCGGCGCCGTGCCGGGGCGCCTCGACCAGTGGCTGGTGGTAGCCGTAGCCGGCGAACACCTCGTCGGCGCCCTGACCCGACTGGGCCACCTTCACGTGTTGCGCCACCTGCTCGGAGAGCAGGTGGAAGGCGACCACGTCGTGGCTGCCCATCGGCTCGGTCATCGCCAGCACGGCCCGTCGGACGGCGGGCACCAGGTCGTCGTCGGCCAGTCGGATCCGATGGTGGTCGGTGTCGTACGCGCGGGCCACCAGATCGGAGTAGTGGAACTCGTCGCCGGACTCGCCGTCGCGGCTGTCGAAGCCGATGCTGAACGTACGCAGGTGTTGCTGGCCGGCCTCGGCGAGCAGAGCCACGATGAGGCTGGAGTCCAGCCCTCCGGAGAGCAGCACCCCCACCGGCACGTCGGCGACCAGCCGTCGGCGTACCGCCGCGCGCAGCGCGTCGCCGATCGCGGCCCGCCAGTCGGCGGCGTCCATCCCCGCGTCGACGGGCTCCCGCACGTAGTCGGGTCGCCAGTAGACCTCCTCGCGGCTGCTCCCGTCCGCCTCGATCACCCGCAGGGTGGCCGGCGGCAGCTTGCGCACGCCACGCAGTACCGTCCGCGGCGCGGGCACGATAGAGTGCCAGGAGAGGTAGTGGTGCAGCGCCACCGGGTCGATGCCGGTGTCGACGTCACCGGCCCGCAACAGCGCGGGCAGGGTCGAGGCGAACCGCAGCCGCCCCGGTGTCTCGGCGAGGTAGAGCGGTTTGATGCCGAGCCGGTCGCGGGCCAGGATCAGCCGCCGCCGCACCCGGTCAACCAGCCCGATCGCGAACATGCCGACCAGGTGGTCGACGAAACGTTCACCCCAGTGGGCGTACGCCACCAGGATCACCTCGGTGTCGCTGGTGGAGTGGAAGGCGTACCCGGCGCGGCGCAACTCCTCGCGCAGTTCCGGGTAGTTGTAGATGCAGCCGTTGAAGACCAACGCCAGGCCCAGGTCGTCGCGGACCATCGGCTGCCCGCCCGCGTCGGACAGGTCGATGATGGTCAGCCGGCGGTGCCCCAGGGTCACCCAATCGTCGGCGAACAGGCCCTCGTCGTCCGGGCCGCGTGAGCGCATCGCCTCGGTCATCCGGGTGACCGCCGCCGCGTCGGGCGAGCGGCCGTCGAACCGCGCCTCCCCGCTGATCCCGCACATCAGCCGGGCCTCCCGTCACCTCGCCCCGACCGGTGTCGGCCGGTCCCGCCGACCGGACGGGGCCGCTGGCTACCCGTGGGCGGGGGGAGCAAACCCGTCAGCCGCGCAGGGTGCGCAGGATGCGGGCCAGCTCGGCGCGGTCGGTGTCGTTGAGGTGGCCGAAGAAGCGGTCGGCCTCGGCCCGGCGCGCGGCCCGGATGGCGGTGCTGACCCGGTCGCCCTCCTCGGTGAGCGCGACCAGCGTCGCCCGACGGTCGGCCGGGTCGGGTCGGCGTTCGACCAGCCCTCGGGTCTGGAGGTCGTCGACGACCTCCGTCGCCGAGCGGGGCGCGATGCGCAGGTGCTCGGCGAGGGTGCCGGGGCGTACCTCACCGTGCCGGGCCAGCACGCCGAGGGCCCGGGACTGGCTGGGGGTGACGTCCCAGGGCGCCAGTGAGTCGCGGCTCTGCCGGCGTAGACGGGACGCCACGGCCCAGAACGTCTCCGCCAGGCTCTCGTCGTCGGCGCTCTCGACGGTGTGCTCGGTCACCGGAATACGGTAGCAGGATATGTGGTTGCTCCCTCATGATGAGGTAACCTCAGCAATATTGTCGACGAAAGGTAGTGCCCCCTTGGAACCCACCCCGAAGGGCCGCGACCGCGGCCACCGCACGCTCAGCGCCGAAGAGAAGGCGCAGGCCCGTCAGGTGTCGCTGCGCCGCATCGGTCGCCTGTTCACCCCCCACCGGCCCGCGCTGGCCGCCGTCACCGCGATCATCGTGGTCTCCTCGATCATCGCGATGGCCACCCCGTTCCTGCTGCGTGCCGTGATCGACCGGGCCCTGCCGCAGGGCGACGTGACGCTGCTGGTCTGGCTGGTCCTCGGCATGGTCGCCGTCGCGGCGGTGACCTCCGCCCTCGGCGTCGTACAGACCTGGATCTCCACCCAGGTCGGCCAGCGGGTCATGCACCGGCTGCGCACCGACGTCTTCAGCCACCTCCAGCGCCAGTCGCTCGGCTTCTTCACCCGCACCCGCACCGGCGAGGTGCAGTCCCGGATCACCAACGACATCGGCGGCATGCAGTCGGTGGTCACCTCCACCGCCACCGCCGTCGCCGCCAACCTCACCACTGTGGTCGCCACCACTGTCGCCATGGTCGCGCTCTCCTGGCAGCTCTCCCTGGTTTCGCTAGTGGTGCTGCCGCCGGCCATCTGGCTGACCCGTCGGGTCGCGCGGATGCGCCGCGAGATCACCGCCCAACGGCAACGCGAACTCGCCGACCTCAACGTCACGGTCGAGGAGGGGCTCTCGATCAGTGGCGTACAGCTGGCCAAGACCCTCGGCACCGGCCCCGCGCTGATCGAGCGCTTCACCGCCTCCTCGGCCCGCCTGGTCGACCTGGAGCTGCGCAGCGAGCTGGCCGGCCGCTGGCGGATGGCCTCGATGAGCATCATCTTCGCCGCCGTACCGGCGGTCATCTACCTCGCCGCCGGGCTGCCCGGCACCGCCGGCACGCTCAGCATCGGCACCCTGGTCGCCTTCACGGCCCTGCAGGGCGGCCTGTTCCGACCGCTGATGGGCCTGCTCAACGTGGGTGTCTCGCTCACCGCCTCGCTGGCGCTCTTCGCCCGGATCTTCGAATACCTGGACCTACCGGTCGACGTGGCCGACCCCGCCGAGCCAATCCGCCTCGACCCCTCCCAGGTACGCGGCCACCTGCGCCTGGAGGACGTCACCTTCGGCTACCCGGGCAGCGACACCGCCGCCCTCGCCGGGGTCACCCTCGACGTGCCCGCCGGCACCAGCCTCGCCCTGGTCGGCGAGACCGGCTCCGGCAAGAGCACCCTCGCCGGGCTGGTCAGCCGACTGCAGGACCCGACCGCCGGCCGGATCACCGTCGACGGTGTCGACCTGCGCGACCTGCGCCTGGCCGACCTGGCCGCGATCGTCGGCGTGGTCAGCCAGGAGACGTACCTGCTGCACACCACCGTCCGGGAGAACCTGCGCTACGCCCGGCCGGAGGCCACCGACACCGAGATCGAGGACGCCGCCCGCGCCGCCCAGATCCACGACCTGATCGCCGGGCTGCCCGACGGGTACGACACGGTGGTCGGCTCGCGTGGGCACCGATTCTCCGGCGGTGAGAAGCAGCGCCTCGCCATCGCCCGGACGCTGCTGCGCGACCCGCGCATCCTGGTCCTCGACGAGGCCACCAGCGCGCTGGACACCGAGACCGAACGCGCCGTACAGCGGGCCTTCGACGTGCTCGCCCAGGGGCGCACCACGATCACCATCGCGCACCGGCTCTCCACGGTGCGCGACGCCGACCAGATCGCGGTGCTCGACCACGGTCGGATCGTCGAGGCCGGCACCCACGCCAGCCTGCTGGACCGCAACGGCCGATACGCCACGCTGGCGGCCTGAACACCAGATCACAACCGTCTCGGAACTGTCTTGGAATTGTCTCGTTAAGGCGTGGTCAGGTGGCGGTAGACGGTGGCCCGCGAGACACCCAGCGCGGCGGCGATGGCGTCCACTGAATGGGTGCCCGCCGCGTGCATGCGCCGGGCCGCCTCGATCTGCTCCCGACCCAGCGCGGGCGGCCGTCCCGGCCGCCGACGTCGGCTCGCCGCTTCCGCCGGGGTCGCGCTCCCCAGGGTCGCGTCCGTGGGCGCCCCGGCTGCGGCGTCAGTGCGCGGCTCGGCCGCGCTGTCCGCGGGCAGCGGCGCCAGCAGTCGGCGTGCGCCGTCGAGCATGTCGGCGCGCAGCGCCTCGTCGGACACGTCGGTGAAGAAGACGACCGGATCGCTGCACGCGCCCACCGCCTGGACCGCGAGAACCCGCTCGCGACGCCCCGCGTTCGGCCCGGCGATGAGGTCGTTGGCCCGCATCGCGACCTCCATCAGGCGGTGGTACGTGTCGCCCCGACCGATCAGCGCGATGTCGTGGAAGAGCATGCCGAGTGGCCGGCGGTGGGTGAGCATGATGTCCAGCCAGCCCTCCAGCACCGTCCACCGGGCCCGCTCGGTCGGCTGTTTCTGGGCCGAGTCGAGCAGTGCCTCCAGGTCCGCGACCAAGGGCTCGACCAGGGCGGCGAGCAGATGCTCCTTGGCCGGAAAGTGGTACAGGATGGCGGTCTTGGTGAGCCGCAGCCGCTCGCCGATCTGGCGCAGCGACGTGCGCTGGTAGCCGTGTTCGGCGAACAGGTCGAGCGCAGCGCGCAGGATCCGGGTGCGGGTGTCGTCCGCGGGATCGGCGGTCATGCCGGCAAGCCTAGCGACGTCCTGACCGGTGGGCACGATCACCGTTGATTCGACTGACCATCGGTCAGTACAGTGGTGATGGTCGACGTAGCCAACGGCAGGAGGGGCCATGCCCGTCATCTCGATCGGCAACCTGGTCAAGACGTTCGGCGCCATCCGGGCACTCGACGGGTTGGACCTGCACGTGGAGCAGGGGGAGGTGCACGGCTTCCTCGGGCCCAACGGCTCCGGAAAGTCCACCACCATCCGGATCCTGCTCGGGCTGCTCCGCCGCGACTCCGGTGACGCCCAGGTGCTCGGCGGCGACCCGTGGCGCGACGCGGTCCGCCTGCACCGCCGGCTGGCGTACGTGCCGGGCGACGTCAGCCTCTGGCCCAACCTCACCGGCGGAGAAGCCATCGACCTGCTCGGTCAACTGCGCGGCGGCCTCGACCGGCGTCGCCGCGACGAGCTGCTGCACCGCTTCGACCTGGACCCGACCCGCCGTTGCCGCACCTACTCCAAGGGCAACCGGCAGAAGGTCGCCATCGTCGCCGCCTTCTCCTCCCGGGTGGAGCTGTACGTGCTCGACGAGCCGACCTCCGGCCTCGACCCCCTCATGGAGGCGGTGTTCCAGGACGAGGTCCGGCGGGTCAAGCAGGCCGGCGCCACAGTGCTGCTCTCCAGCCACGTGCTCGCCGAGGTCGAGGCGCTCTGCGACCGGGTCAGCATCATCCGCGAGGGCCGTACCGTCGAGTCCGGCACCCTCACCGAGCTGCGCCACCTCACCCGCACGGCGGTGACCGTCGAGACCGCCCGCCCGGTCACCGGCCTGGACGCGCTGCCCGGCGTGCACGACGTGCACGAGGTCGACGGCCGTACCCACCTGGAGGTCGAGCCCGCCCACCTCGACGAGCTGCTCGGCCAGCTCATCCGCTTCGGCGTCCGCGCGCTGACCAGCACACCACCCACCCTGGAGCAGCTCTTCCTCCGCCACTACGGCGACAACCCCGCCGCCGCCGCTGCCCCGGGTGCTCCCGTGTCCGGCTCCTCGGACGCCGATGTGCAGGCTGACGCCCCCCAGGGTGGTGCCCGGTGAGCGCCCTCACGGGTACGACCCTTCTGGCCCGGCTCGTGCTGCGCCGCGACCGGATCCGCCTCGCTATCTGGATTCTCGGCACACCCCTGCTCGGTTACGCCCTCGCCGGCAGCGTCGCCGGCATCTACCCGGACCAGGAGGCCCGGCTGGGTTACGCCACCACCTCGGCGTCCAGTCTGGTCGCCCGCGCCTTCAACGGCCCCATCCACGGCACCGACCTCGGTGCCGTGGTCGTCGCCGAGACGTACGTGACGCTGGCCCTGATCGTCGCGCTGCTGAGCACCTTCGCGGTGACCCGGCACACCCGCCAGAACGAGGAGACCGGGCGGGCCGAACTGCTCGGCGCCAACGTGGTCGGCCGGTACGCGCCGCTCACCGCCGCGCTGCTCGTCATCGTCGCGGCGAACACACTGGCCGCCGTGCTGCTCGCGGTCGCGCTGACCGGCGCGGGTCTGCCGCTCGCCGGCTCCGTCGCGGCAGCGGCCGCGATCGGTGGCGTCGGGGTCGCCTTCACCGCGATCGCCGCGGTGACCGCCCAGCTCTCCGTCACCTCGCGCGGCGCCAACGCGCTCGCCGCCGCCACCGTCGGACTCGCCTTCGTGCTGCGCGCCGCCGGCGACGTCCTCGGCGAACAGAGCGCCGACGGCACCCGCGTGCGCAGCGCCTGGCCGTCGTGGATCTCCCCGCTCGGCTGGGGCAACCAGGTACGAGCCTTCGACGGTGAACGTTGGTGGGTGCTCGCCCTGCCCGTCGCGCTGCTGCTCGCCGGGGTGGCGCTGGCGTACGCCCTCGCCGAGCGACGCGACCAGGGCGCCGGGCTGATCGCCCCCCGACGCGGCCCGGCCACCGGCGCGCCACAGCTGCTCAGCCCCACCGGGTTGGCCTGGCGGATGCAGCGCGGCACGCTGCTCGGCTGGGCGGTCGGGGTGGCCGTGCTCGGCCTCTCCATGGGCGTCGCCGCCGACGAGTTCAACGACATGATCGACGCGAATCCGGCCGCCGCCGAAGCGATCAACGCGATGGGTGGCGGCGCCGACCTGATCAACGCGTACCTGGCCGCGATGCTCGGCCTCTTCGCCCTGACCATCGGCGCGTACGTCGTGCAGGCCCTGCTGCGCGTACGCGGCGACGAAGCCGACGGGATGCTGGAGGCCGCCCTCGCCACGGCGGTCAGCCGTACCCGCTGGCTCGGCACCCAGGTGCTCGCCGCGACAATCGGCGCGGTCGCCCTGCTGCTGCTCGCCGGCGTGACCACCGGCCTCGGCTACGGCATCGTCACCGGAGACCCGCTCGGTCAGGCCGTCGAGCTGGGCGGCGCCGCGCTGCTGCGCCTACCCGCCCTGCTGGTGATCGCCGGCGTGGTGACCGCGATCTTCGGGCTGCTGCCCCGCTGGTCGGTAGTGCTGTCCTGGACGGCGCTGTTGGTCTTCCTGCTCCTCGGGCAGCTCGGCGCGGTGCTGAAGTTGCCGCAGGCAGCGCTCAACGTCTCGCCGTACACCCATGTGCCGGCCGTGCCCGCCGTCGACCCGGCGGTACTTCCCCTGGTGGTGCTGGCGGCGGTGGCCGCGGCCCTGCTCACCGTCGGCGTGGCCGCCTTCCGCCACCGCGACGTCCCGTCCTGAGCCCTGTTCCTTGAACCTTGCTGAACTGCCGTCGATAACCGCAACCAGTGCCGCACAGCTCGCGGGCGTGGGTCGGGGCTGCGGGGGTTGCCTGGTGCTGGCAGCCTCGACCGGGTGAGCAACCTTCTGACGCAGCTTCCGGCTCTCCTCGGCGTCCTGGTTGGCACCCTAGGCACGATCCTGGCCACCTCCCTGGCCGACCGCGCCCGATGGCGTCGCAGCCAGAGCGTCCGCTGGGACGAGCGGCGGCTCGACGCGTACGTCGACTACGCGCACGCCCTCAAGGAGAGTCACGCGGTGGCGTTGCGACTCACGGCCGAGCACCGGCCGGGATCGCGAAGCCACCCCATCGACCGCGAGGAGGGGCTGGTCCGGCTAGCTGAGGCGGACGCTCGGCGCACCATCGTCTGGGAGAACCTGCTGCTGCTCGGCGACGAGCCGACTGTCGCCGCCGCCGCTAGCTGGCGGGACGCGATCTGGCAGGTCGAACGGCTCGCCCGGGGAATCGTCGAGCCGCCATCGGACGTGGCGGAAATGCTGACCTGCGTGGACGAGGCCCGCGACGGCTACTACCGGGCGGCCCGGCGCAGTCTCGGGGTGCGCGGGGGGTCGGTGGAGCAGTCCGCCATGCTGCGGCAGGCGTTGGTTGACCGCTCCACCGCAGCGCCTGAGGTGCCCGCCGCCTGAGTGCGGCGGTGCCGCGGCTGACGCGTGTTCAGGGCGGATGCCCATTCGACGGAGATCGCTGGCGGATCGTCGCGGTAGCGCCGCCCGTTGTCGGGAGTCGAACCACACGCGCCCATGCGAGCCTCTACTTTCACGAACTTCGATGTCCTGGTCTCGGCTCGGCGTGGCGCCGTTATGCACTGTGGACAGTGATGCGAGGAGGCTTCATGCGCGGACGCAGATGGGCGACCCTGGTCACGGCGGTGGCGCTGTCGCTGGGCGGATTGGTCGGGGTCAGCGCTACTCCGGCTGCGGCGGATCCGCCGGGCGGCACGTTGCGCAACGTCTACTCCGACGGTCAGTTCTGCAACAGCTATGGCAGCGAAGGCGTTCGGACCGGCCTGTGGATCCGGTACTACTGCGAGTACCGCCAGTACGGCCCCAACGCACCCGGCTTCTACTTCCTCTGGACCTTCACCTCCTAGCGCTTCCCTCCTCGGACGGGACCGGCTCTACGAGCTGGCCGACGCGGCGCGCGGTGGGGCGGGGGCGTGTGGGTGCTCTGCCTGATGGAGGACCCGGCGCTGCTGCCCAAGCTGGACGGTGTGGTGGTGCGGGTGGGCGACAACGAGTGGATCGGCTTGCCGGACGCCTGGGTGGTCGCCCACCGCAGCATTCTGCTGTCAGCAACCGAGTCGGCCTGGTCGGCCGGGCCGGTAGGTGAAGTGGCCGGCCGACCGGTCAGTTCCTGATGGCCGTCTCCCGCCTGCCCAATCCGATCCGGTCCCGTCTACGGGACCGGACCGTCCATACCCGACGGTAACTCATCCGAAGTTCTTGATGTCGCTGCGTGAGGCTCCGTACGGTGAGCCTCCACCCGCCGCACAGTGAGCGTGGCTTGACCGTCAGCGCCGATGCGGCATGGATCGACAGAAGATCAGTCTCAGCCCCTCGGCCACCACGGGCCTGTGTGCGATGGGAGCGCGTCAATGGAATGTGTCCTGCCGTTGATCTATTTCGTCGGCTTCTTCATCGGCCTGATTTTCGTGCGAGCCAGGGCGGGGCTCGGGCAGGGCCGGATCAAGATCATTGGTGACGGCGGGGTCGGTCTGGAATGGTTCGTCGGGTCCCTGCTGACTCTGATGTTCTGGCCGGTCAGCCTGATTGTCTGGCTTGCCCGGGGTCGCCCGGAGCCACCGATTGTCTTCAACGACAAGGCGAGGGAGCGGCGTCGGCGCGCCGCCGGGATGTGAGAGGACCCGGGTATGGCGAATCACCGCGGCCATCCGGGCAAACTGCCGCCTGGCACCGCCGCCATGCTGGCGGACTTCGCCCGCTACGAGTGGTACGGCGAGCGCAGCGGCATCGGGCCCGAACAGGCATGGGGGATGCTGTCGACGCTGCTGCCGCTGAGCCGGTCCGACCCGGCCGGCCTGACTGCCGCGCTCGCCTGGGAGGTGGCCCCGCAGGGCGGCTGGTCGGCGTACGGGGCGAGCCGGGCGGTGGCCGAGCTGCTCGGCCTCGGCTTCGAGGGCGACGACGCAAAGGCCGTGCTGGACGGTGGAATCCGTTTCCTGCGCCAGAACGGCGTTCCGCCGCTGCGGGTGCGTGGTTACGAGTGGAGTCGATGGGTCGACACCGGCGGCGATGTCAACAACTGGCTCCCGACGATCCCGCCGCCGCCGCCGGAGCGGTCCGGGCTGCGTGAGCTGGCACCGGGCGAGGTGCGCCACGTCGCCACGCTGACCGCCGACCGCGATTCGAACACCGTCCACGTGTGCCGGGACGACTCAGGGGCGTACCTCGCTCTGATCGACGCGCGGTACAGCGACGAGGACCCGACCCGCTACGGAGGAACCATGCCTGGCTATGACCCGAACTGCGACAACTGCATGAAGTGCGGAACCTGCCGGGGCGCCGATGTCGTGCGGCGTACGCGCCTGGACCGGGGCAACGCTTACTACGTCGACGAAACCTGCCCGACCTGCCGCGGAGTCGGTGGCAAGTCCGCCGCCGGCAACCGCAACCACCGCTGACGGTATAGGACTGTGGATCAGCAGGCAGAGGTGCGACTCACTCGGATGCTGATGGCCGACTGCTCACGAATACTGAGCAGGTTCGCCCAGCTCCGAAGGCCCCTGACCTCGCCAGCTCGGACAGGCCAGGGGCATTACGGCTCGGCGGTTGTCAGGAACAAGTTCCCCATTGACAGTTGTGGCCCGAGGGCTTCCGCCTGAGCCCTTCAGCTTCCTTGCACCACGCGCACTTCGGTTTGCCTGCCTTGACGCATGCACAGCCCATCTTTGCCTCCTGTTTCACGTCGCCGCGCGTCATCCGCGCAAGTTCTTCTCGAACACCAGCCGCCACGCCTGCTTCGTGTCGGCGGTCGAATCGTTCCAGGCTGATATCTCGCCGCCGGCGGATGTCATCCCGCCACACCGTTTTCAACGGACCTTCTCGAACACGCTCTCAGCGGAGACGGCGCCCAGGGGTGCGAGTGATGGATGGTCGTTCAGAGGGCAGCGCGCCTTTGTCTGCCGTCACAGAATGCTGATCGACAATAGGCACCCTCCGGCCCTTCGAGTGACATGCTCCGGCTGGATGCAGCCGCCCAGCTTCGCCTGCCTGCCCTCGACGTGTCACGCTTCAGTACCGGTCGGCCCCGGTGAGAAGTTGCTCAAGGCGGTCGGCGGTCGAGGTCACGAGCGCGAGTGGCCGTTCGAACTCGTTGATGTTCAGGTTGAGCAGCGGCACGGCGTGGCGGAACGTCACCATGTCGCCCAGGACGGACATCCCACCGCAGACCGTGTTTCCGATCTCGCGCAGCGCCTGCACCACGTTGACCGAGTGCAACTCCCCGAAGGACGACTCGATCTGCACCCACTCCTCGGACCCGTCCGCCAGGGTGACATGCCAGAGCAGCACCACCTGCGAACGGAGGTTCCCGGTCTCGAAGACGAGCTTGATCAGGTCCTGCTGGTCATCGGAAATCTTGTAGTTCGACCGTACGTAGGATTTGAGGTCGGCCCAAGTCGCCATGTTGACCCTCCTATGCCGTTTCTTGGCGGAGAAGGCGCTCATGCGTCAGAACTAATTTCTCGGTCGCACCGGCCTTCTGCCCATCGTCCGGGGCAAAAGTGAGTGCACTCCACTTACAGAGAAATCGCAACCCCTGATTCACGCGCTATACAAGATCTGTCATTCGACGACGACTTTCGGACGAAAATGCGGTGGAGCTTCGGTGGGCTCAATCAGCCGCTCGGTTGCCGTCGTCCGGAGGTTGCGGCCGTCAATCCCCATTGTGGCCGGAGTGGCCGCGGTCGCGGGGCCGACCCGAGGTCAGCCGTTCGTAGAACGCGCGACAGCGATTTTTCCAGTCCAATTCCGCCTCGCTCGTCAGGCAGCGCGTGAGCAGGGAACACACGCCGTCGACCACCGCGGGATCGCTGATGTGCTGCTCGTACGTCTCGAGGGTTTCGGCCAGCCGGCGGCGGGCACCGGACTCGACAAGTTCGAGCGTGGCCATCGCGCGAACGGCGGCGGGCAGATCGATGTCGACCAGCGCCGGGATGAGGCGTCTGGCGACGCCGACGTCAGCGGCCCGGTTCGCCACCGAGATGCAGTGCGCGAAGAAGTCCGGATCGGCGGGCCGGGGTGCGTAGAGCTGCGGTAGCAGCTCGATCGCGAGTCGCTGTACGCCCTGCTCCATGCTGGACATCAGCTCGATGATGATCTCCTCGTCCGCGGCACGGTGCGCGGCGAGCACGCGGATCGCCTGCTTACGGGCGATCTTGTTCTCGAACTCGTCGACAGCGATTTCAGCGCCGACCAGTAGTTCGGACCGGCTGAGCCGAGTGCGCTCATTGAACAGCCGGACCACAGCAGCCCGCTTGTTGCGTTCCTCCATCTGGCGTAGGGCCAGTTCCGTCAGTCTGGACAGCTGACTCTTGAAGCGGTCCTTGAAGCCTCCGTACGAGAACGGGATGACGGTCAGCCGTCGCTCTGACTCCACCTCGCTGAGGATGTCGACAAGCTTCTGCTTGTCCGGGTCGAGGATTCCGGCGGCCTCTCTGGTGAGAGTCTTGTACACCTGGTAGGTCCGATCCAGGCAGAAGACCAGGGTCGGCTTCCCGATGACCAGCGCCTCCCGCAGCTCCGTCCTCCAAGTGATCTCTCCGTACGCCTCGACGATGACGAACACGCACACATGAGCGTGCCGCACGGTGTCGCGCGAGTTGGTCTCCCAGCTTGCCTGCGCATGGTTGACGTGCAGGATGTCTCCGGACAGGTAGTGCCAGACCTCCGCGTCGAAGCCGTTGGCGACGTGGATGAAGTCCTCGCGGTAGCGCTCTGTGTCGTGGGCGCCGCACAACATGATTCGGAGCATCAGCCCACCGCCCGCTTCCCTACGCGCCGATGCGGAACTCGAACAGCGCCGCGGGGATGAAGTTCCACGAGAGCTCCCTTTCTGCTCCACATGTCCACACCGGACTTGGCGCAGCACTTCGCATCGCTTCTGGACGGAGCTCGAGGACGCTGAGGTGGCTGGCCGATGGCCTGCCCATCGGCGAGCGCAGCGGCGGTAGTGGCAGCGCGGGTCGCACAGAGTGACCGGATCACGAGGGGCGACCGTCGGCTTGTGGCTGATCGGCGGCGTGGGAATGCAAAGTCTTGTCAGCTTCGTGACGCCCTGTCAATGACATTTACCAGACAGTGCCTCTGCCGATTGTTGCCCGCTGCTCCGGGGGACCCGCCCGAGTGACGTACCTCCCCGCTACCTGACCCCGGAACGCCGCAAGAGCCCCACCGAACCACCCACCATCGAGTGATCATGAAGGGGATGAATCAGGGGCCGAGCGAGTCTGTTGGGGTGGGACGGAGGGAGAGGGGGTCGGGTCGGGGTGGTGGCTGAGGAGTTCGTTGATCCAGCGTGCGGCGTCCTGCTGGGCGGTGAGCATGTGGTCACGGGCGTCGGTGATGTCCTGGTCAGCTGTCTCATCGACGTGTTCGTTCAGGATCGCCGTCCACCGACGGCTCAGCTCCTCGGCGTACCTGGCCTGCCGGAGCTGCTCGTCGAACTGGTACTCCAGCTTGACCAGCCGGTCGATGTGCGGCTTGAGTGCCGGCAGGATCCGGTCGTCGAGCCGGACGGCGGCGTCGGGTCGGCAGGTGATGACGACCTCGCCCCGCCTGTAGCGCCAAACGGGATCGTCCGCGAGCGCCCGCTGCAACGCCACCTCCAGGTCCGCTGCCCGGTTCGGCGGCAGGTCCCGGGCGGCGTCGGCGGCCAGCCGGCTCAGCCGCTGGATCGCGTTCGGTTGGAAGTACTGCACGTACCAGCTCAGCACCTCGGACCGCAGGCTCGCCGGTGACGACCAGGCGAACGTGGCGCGGATGTAGAACGAGTACACGTACCCGCGTGCGGGGACCGCGATCAGCCGGGGTGCGTCGCGTTGTTCGACGAGTGGACCGGACGGCGACGGCGCGGCAGCGGGGCCGACGGGCGCCTCGTCCTGAAGCGCGGCGACCATTCGATCCCAGCTACGCGCCCACCACCGCCAACCGCGCACACCGGCGTCGCGGGCGATGGTCAACCCGCGTACGCCCCGGCGCCGCCACTGGTCCGCGGGCCTCGGCCTCCCGTCGGGGGCGTCCGTCATGGCACCCCTCCACGGTCACGGATCCGCGTTTCACGCTAACAACCGGTGCCCGATATGCCTGCCGCCACGCCGTCACCGAGCAGACGGCATATCGACACCAACCAGACTGGTGATCATTCGGGGTTAACCCACCATTGCGGAGCAGTTGGGGTGCCGAGGGGTGTTGTCGTCGACCGGCAGCGGTGAGACTAGGTTCGGTCCGACAACCATGCGGATCGATGGATTGGATGGTCTGGAGGCAGCCTGTGTCCACCCTCGTGTCCCCGCTGGCCACGCTCGGCGCGATCCGCCGGCGTACCACCACCCTCGCCCTGCTCCTCGCCATGGTCGCCGCCGCGCTGGTCGGCCCGTCCGTGGTCTCCCCTCGATTGACCGACCCGGCCTCGGCGGCGGTCTACAGCTCCTGCACCATGAGTCGCTGCGCGGACGCCCGCACCGCCCGTTCGGGCTGGTCCGCGAAGGGGTTCCCGACCAGCCGAGGCTGGTACTCCTGGAGCGGCGGGAAGTCCAACTTCGCCGGCGGCCAGTTCTACAACTACGAGGGTCAACTGCCCACCAACGCCACCTACCACGAGTACGACGTCTACCCGCGCACCCAGGGCGCCGCCCGGGACGCGTACCGGATCGTGGTGAACCGCAGCACCGGGGTCACCTGGTTCTCGCCCAACCACTACACCGACTTCTACCGGCTCTGACCGACCTGGGGGCCGGCCGGCCGCAACCGGTCGGCCCCGCCGCGGGTCGTCGTACCGATCAGATCAGGAGGAACGTGATGGTCGACGAGCACGACGGTCGGGTGCCCGATTGGCTGATCGTTCCCCCCGACGGCGGCCTCGACGTGCCCGGCGCTGTGGTGTTGGCCGGAGCGACGACGCGGACCAGGGCCGGGTTGTTCGCCGCGCTCGCCGCCGTACTGGCCCTGCCGGCGTACCTGGGGGAGACCTGGGACGCCCTCTCCGACGTCCTCCGGGACCAGCTCGACGCCGGTCCGCTCACAGTGCTGATCACCGACGCCGGCCAACTGCTCGTCGATGAGCCGTCCGATCAGTACGGTCGGCTGCTCGCCGTGCTCGGCGACCTCGCCGCCAGCGCCCCGCACCCGTTGCGCATCGTCCTCGACGAAGCGGTGCCCTCCTGACCGGTGCTTCGAGCCCGCCGTCGGCCGCGGTGCCCGGCGGTGCGGGCGGATGCCACCCGCACCGCCGGTCATCCGGATCAGTGCGTCGCGGGCGGAATGCTCTGTTCGTACTGGAAGACGTTGTGCGGGTCGTACTTCGCCTTGATCTTGCGCAGCCGGGGGAAGTTATGCCCCCAGTAGGCCTTCTCCCACTCGGCCATGCCGATGTTCGGCACGTTGACGTAGGCGCCGTCCACGTAGGGCCGCAGCGCCTGGCTGAACTCGGCGATCCAGGTCTGGGCGAGCGGGGTGATGGCATCGTCGCTGTCGGGTTCGCCGCGTTTGCCCCAGCCCGCGCCGGGCTCCGAGTAGAAGAGCGCGTCGCGGTGCGGGAACGCCGAGCCGCCGAAGGGCTCCTGGCGTTGCGCCCCGCGGCCGAAGGCCTGGGTGAAGAAGTTGCTGTCGGGCGAGGGTGCCTTCTCCATGAACTCACGGACGATGCTGACGGCCTTCTCCGGGAACGGCTCGCGGGTGAACTGGGAGAAGAACTTCCAGTTCGCTGGATCGTCCTCGTTCGGGGTCTGGAAGCCGGCGTAGACGTCGCCCCAGTTGCCGATCTGCACGGTGACTGTGGGGTTGCCGATCGACAGGATCGGCGCCAGCAGCTTCCTGGCCTCCGCCTCGGAACCCTCCGCCAGCACCGCGAAGAACAGGATCTCCTCCGGGTGGACCTCGAGCTGGCTGCCGAGGCGCGGGTCGGTGAAGGGTGCGACGCGCTGCCAGGTGTCGAAGACCTCGTGCAGGTCGTCGAGACCGGGCCAGGTCACCTGCAGGTACGCGACGCTGGTGAGCGGAGCGGCCTTGTAGGTCAGGGAGGTGACGATCCCGAAGTTGCCGTTGCCCGCTCCGCGCAGCGCCCAGAGCAGGTCCGAGTAGTTCCACGGGTCCACCTCGAGCACCTTCGCCCCGTCGGCGCCGGCCGCCACGACGATCTCCGCGCCGATCAGGTTGTCGCAGGCCATCCCGAGGTAGCGGGTGAGAAAGCCCAAGCCGCCGCCGAGGGTGGCGCCGGAGAGGCCCACTGTGCCCTCGGTGCCCGTCGTCGCCGCGAGGTCGTGCTCGCCGAGGGCGGTCACCGCCTCCGACTGGGTGAGCCCCGCGCCGACCTTCGCCGTGCCGGTGGCGGTGTCGATGTGGACGTCCTTCAGCTCGCTGACGTCGATCACGATGCCGTTGTCGACGTTCGACCAGCCTTCCAGGTTGTGTCGGCCACTGCGTACCCGCAGCGCGACGTTGTGCTGCCGCGCCCAGGTGAGCGCGTTGACCACGTCCTGGGTCTCCTGAGCGAAGACGATGACCAGCGGATAGTGCACGAACAGCTCGTCCCAGCCGAGGCTGGCCTCCGCGTAGTTGGGACTCTGCGGGCGGACGATCCGGCCGGTCAGCTGTGCCGGCGGGAACTTCGTGTCGGAGGGCCACCCGGGACCGTCGGCCGCGATCGCCGAGCTGCCGGCGATCACGCTCGGGATGGCGACCGCTCCGGCGCCGACGGCCGTCGCCCTGAGCAGATCACGACGGGAAAGGTCGCGCATGGTCCGAATCCTCTCGATTGGTGACACGCCCGAAAGATGAACCGAGAGGGAAGTTTCCTCTCATCTGGCGCAAACCAACCGTAATGCCCGAAGCCATCGGGCAGATCTGAGAACTTGTCACGGAACCCGGTCGGGTGATCCGGGGACGGATCAGTTCGGAGCGGGCTGGTCCAGGATGGCGCTGAACCGCTCCTCGGCGAGGTCAAGCTGGCCGAAGATGTGCCGCTTCACAGCGGGCGACAACGGGGTGTCCGGTCGGCCGATCAGGTCCCGGAACAGCGGCACCAGCGGCCGGTACTTCCGGGCCGACGAGATCACCTTCGGCCCGACCGTGTGGATCACGCCCACCCCGTTGTCGGTGAAGTCCGACACCTTGATCACCCGGGCCCAGGGCTCCCGGTCCAGACTGACCGCCAGATGCTCCCGGTACTGCGCGTTGCGGTCCCGCTCGGGGTCGTAAACCGGATTGGTGACGGCGGCGACCAGGGTGGCCACCCGTGGCCCGAACCGCGCGGCGAGCGCGGCCAGGGCGGCCCCGGTCGGGTCGGTGCCCGGGTCGCCGCCGGCCAGCTCGACCGGATGGTCCTCGACGGCGTCGTGCAGCAGACCGGCGACGATCACGTCCACGTCCCGCACCTGGTAGTGGTGCATCAGCCTGATCGCCACCCGCAGCAGGTGGTTCAGGTACGGCTCGCGGACGCGTCGATCGTCGCGGTGCAGTTCGGCGGCGAGGTCGAGCGCGGCGGTCAACCGCGCCCGGGCTGCGTCGTCGAACTGCTGGACCTCCAACCGGAAACGTTCCAGCAGGCCCGGTTCGCCGTGGATCTCGGTGATCGCGTGCATCGGCATGCTGCCCAGGTGCGGCGGGAAGTCCATGCGTCACTTATAGCCGATCTTCCCCACATCGATGAGCCCGTACGTCGCCGACCCGACGGCGAGTCGCGGGCGCGCCGAGCCGTCAGGTCGGCAGGCGGTTGGCGCCGGCTAGTGGGTTCACGAGGAGGGGGACCAGCCGCGTCGGCAGGACCGGGTCGCGGCGCAGGGTGGGCGTCCACCCCGCGTCTCCGGCCAGGTCGGGGTCATGATTCGCGTTGTACGCCGCCAGCAGGTCGACCGGTCGGGCCGCCCCGCCGCCCTGGCGGACCCAGGAGCCTCGCTCGGTCACCGCGGTGCCGCCCCAGTCGTAGAGCAGGTCCGCCGGGTCGACCGCCGCGTCCAGTGTGAAGAAGTTGTTCTGCGCGTAGATCGCCGACTGGACACCGACGCCGAGCGCGTACTGGAAGTCGTCCCCGCCGAGTCGGTAGTGGTTGTTGTAGATGTCGACCTGACCGAAACGCACCCGGGGCAGCCGTTGCAGGACGCCGTCGAAGAGGTTGTGGTGCAGTGTGACCCGCAGCCGGCCCACGTCCGGGCCGACGGTGTTGGACGAGCCGATCAACAGCAGCTTGTCCCGACCCGTGAAGCGGTTCCAGGAGGCGGTGACCAGGCTGGCGGTGTGTGTGACGTCCAGCGACCCGTCGTGCACCTGGTACGGCCGACCGAAGTACACCGGCTGGGCGCTGTCCGGGTTGTCGCCGTCGGTGAAGGTGTTGTGGTCGACCCAGACGTTCTCGCTGCGGCGTACCGAGATCTGGTCGTACTGGCTGTTCCAGTTGCCGGCGTCACCGTCGGTCGGCGACCAGGCGGGGAAGCAGTCCCGGGCGTCGACCAGGGTCAGATTGCGCACGATGACGTTCGACGCCCGGTCGATCATGAGGGTGAGGCCGGTCAGTCGAGCGCCGCGCAGCCCGACGATAGTGGTGTTCGGGCCGACGTTGATCTGAGTCTGCCGGGTCTGGTTGGTCACCGAGCGCACCCGAGCCTCCTCCAGCGGCCCGCTCGGTGGCACCCGTCCCCACACCGCCGGGTCGTACGCGGCCAGGTAGGCGTCCAACCGGTAGGCCGGGTCGGCCAGGTCGTCGCAGCTCAGCGGCGTGCCATCGGGTCCTTCGAAGCCGTCGATGGCGCCGTCGACGTAGATGAGCTTCGGGGTGGCGTTGCCGGCGTTGCCGGCGTTGTCGCCTCCCAGCGCGGCGACCAGCTCGGCCCGGTCGTGGACCACCCGGGTCCGCTCTGGGGTGGCCGCCGAGCCGCCGGTGGTGCCGGGGCCGTCGGCCGCCCAACCGTCGCGCTCGGGCAGCGTCTGCCGGCCGAGGTGGTCGGCCAACCAGGAGAGCCGGTCGGCGGACGGGACGTCCGGACGGGCAGCGGCGGCGGCCGGCGCGGCGCCGAGGAGAAGGGCGACCACTGTGGCGCCGCCGAGGATTCTGCGCATCGACTCACTCCGTTCGTTTGTGGTGGAGGTCCGTCCACGTGGTGTCTCCCGTTATCCGGCCAGCTCGGCGCGGTACGCGCCGGACGCCCACGGCACCCCCAGTTCGCTGGGCAGCGCCCCCCGCTCGGCCGCCCGGCGCAACACGTCGACGACGCCACGCAGGTGGCGGACCCGCTCCCCGCCCTCGCCGAGGGTGGTCACCAGCTCGCCGTCGAGCAGTCGGGGCTCCGGCGCGGGCCGCAACGCGTCCAGCAGTGCGGTGAACGGTGCGGTACGGGCAAGCGGTGCGATCAGTGGCACGCCCGACGGGTCGAGCCGGTGGGCGAGCAGGTTCTCCAGCAGGCCCAGCCGCCCCGGCACCCGGCGGGTCACCACGTCCCCGGGCAGGCGCAGCCGGTCGGTCGGGTACTCCAGCACCGCCTGTCCCGTCGTACCGGTCACCACCACCTCGCCCGCCACGAACTCCTCGGCGGCCAGGGTCACCGCCACCAGCACCGGCGGCCCGGCGCGGAACCGGACCCGCAGCACTGCGGTGTCCTCCACCTCGATCGGCCGGACCCGATAGCGTTCCACCTCGATCGCGACCGGCCACGGCGTCGCCCCGGCGAGCGCCTCGGCGATCGCCAGGCACTGCATCACCGCGTGCGCGAGCGGGTTGACGAGCGCGCCGTCCAGCACCGGGCGGCCGTCCACACTCCGTCGACCGGCCCAGGGGGAGCGGGCGTAGTAGGCGTCCGGCCGTTGCCAGGCGGCAATGGTGGAGATGCCGGTGACAGTGCCCAGCCGGCCGGCGGCCAGCGCGTCGGTCAGCGCGGTGAGGGCCGCCGAACCGAGCGCCTGGAAGCCGACCTGGGCCACCCGACCGGCGGCGGTGAGAGCCCAGGTCAGCTCCTCGTGCTCGGCCAGCGACAGCACCGGCGGCTTCTCCAGCAGCAGATCCGCGCCGGTGGCCAGGGCGTCGCGGGCGATCGCCAGGTGGGTGTGCGGTGGCGTGCAGATCACCACCACCTCCGGTCGGGTGGCGGCGAGCATCGCCCGGTGGTCGGTGAACACCGCTACCCCGGGCGGCACCGGGGCGGCCGGGTCGTCCTCCACCGGCCGGACGTCGACCAGGGCGACCAACCGCAGCCGACCGGCGTCGTGCAGGGGCGCGATCACCCGCCGGTGCCAGCGACCGTGCCCGTTCGCCCCGATCACCGCCACCCGGGGCGGCGGGATGGCCCCGCTCACCGCCGACCGGTCCGGGTGGATGCGGTCACCGGGCACCGGCCAGTGTGGCCTCGACGCCGTGCCGCTCCAACGCGGTCAGCCAGGCGATCACGTCGGCGCGGACCTCGTCGTCCTCGGCCACCTCCATCGGGAAGACGTCGCGCAGCGCGAATACCGCGTCGACAGCTCCCGCCGGGCTCTGCGCCCCGGCATCCAGCGCGGCCCGGATCGGCCCGGCCAGTGGGTCCTGGAGCGGCAACGGCCGGCCGTCGTCGGCGTACCCCAGCGCGAAGCGCAACCAGGACGCCACTACCAGCGCGCCCCAGCGCGCGGACCGCCCGGTCGCGCGCAGGTCGGCGATGGTGTGCAGGACGCGCTGCGGCAGCTTCTGGGAGCCGTCGATCGCCACCTGGAGGTTGCGGTGGTGGATTGCCGGGTTACCGAACCGGGCGAGGGCCTGCTCGCCGTAGTCGACCACCCGCACCCCGTCCGGGGGAGTGAAGCTGGCCGCCACGTCCTCGGCGATCAGCCGGCGCAGCACGTCACGCAGGTGCGGGATCTCCAACGCGTCGGCGATCGTCTCCCGACCCGCCAACGCTCCGAGGTACGCGATGGCGGAGTGCACCCCGTTGAGTGCGCGGAGCTTCAACCGCTCCCAGGGGCCGGCGTCGTCGGTGAGCACAGCCCCGGCGAACTCCCAACCGGGCCGACCGCCGGGGAAGTCGTCCTCGATCACCCACTGCGCGTACGGCTCCGCGGCCACCGCTGCCAGGTCGGTCACGCCGAGCGCCCGCCGGGCCGCAGCGATCGTCTCCGGGGTGCTGGCCGGCACGATCCGGTCCACCATGGTGCCGGGGCAGGTGACGTTGCCGGCCACCCACTCGACCAGCCCGGCGGGCATCCCGCCGGCCCGGCCGACCGCCTGGTCGAGCATGCCGCGCAGTCGTCGACCGTTGGCCGGCAGGTTGTCGCAGCTCACCAGGGCCACCGGCCCGGCGTCCGCGGCGGCCCGGGCGGCCAGCCCGCGCAGCAGCAGCCCCGGCACCGTGGTCGGCGGTCCGCCGCCGGCCAGGTCCGCGGCGAGCGCCGAGTCCGGGGACAGTCGGCCGGTCACCGGGTCGAGTTGGTACGCCTTCTCGGTGACGGTCAGGGTCACCACGCGGACGGCCGGGTCGGCGAGCAACGCCACCACGGCGTCCGGGTCGCTGGGCGCGTGCCGGACACCGCTCAGGGCGCCCACCACCCGGGTGGAACTGCCGGCCGCGGAGAGGGCGCTGACGCTGAACAGGTTGTCCTGCGCGGCGATCGCCTCGACCACAGCGGTGCTGCGCGGGGCGACGGCCACGATGCCCCAGTCACCCCCGGCCGCGCCGACCGCGGCCTCGGTGAAGACGGCCTGGTGGGCCCGGTGGAACGCGCCCAACCCCAGGTGTACGACGCCGGTCGGCACGGTGCCCGGCCGGATCAGCGGGCGGGCCTCGGCGGGCAGCCGGCGCAGCATGCCCATGCCGAGCCGGGAGGCCCCGACGGTCACCGCCATGCCGGACCGTCCGGGAAGCGGAACTCGGTGATCGACGCCGGCTTCATCGTGGCGCTGTAACCGGGCCGTTCGGGCAGCAGGTAGCGGCCACCGCGGGTCCGCACCGGATCGACGAAGTGTTCGTGCAGATGGTCGACGTACTCGATCATCCGACCATCCAGACCGGTGCCCACCCGCAGGTAGTCGAAGATCGCCAGGTGCTGGACGTACTCGCAGAGGCCCACGCCGCCGGCGTGCGGGCAGACCGGTACGCCGAACTTCGCCGCCAGCAGCAGCTCGGCCAGGACCTCGTTGACGCCGCCGACCCGGCAGGCGTCGACCTGCATCACCCCGATCGCCTCGGCCTGGAGCAGCTGTTTGAAGATCACTCGGTTGGCGGCCACCTCCCCGGTGGCCACCCGGCAGCGGCCGGCGGTCAACTCGGTCACGGCGCGGGCGATCCGGGCGTGCCCGAGGATGTCGTCGGCGTGGGTGGGCTCCTCGATCCAGTACGGGTCCACCTCGGCCAGTGCCGCCATCGCGGTGATCGCCTCGTCGACGTCCCAGACCTGGTTGGCGTCCATCATCAACAGCGCGTCCGGGCCGATCTCCTCGCGGATGATCCGGGCTCGCCGCAGGTCGTCGGCGAGGGGGCCGCCGACCTTCATCTTCATCGCCCGCCAGCCGTCCGCGTACGCCTGCCGGGTCAGCGCCCGCACCTTGTCGTCGGGGTAGCCGAGCCACCCGACCGATGTGGTGTACGACGGGAAACCGTCACGTTCGAGGATGGCCAACCTGTCGGCCAGCCCGTCGCGTCCCTTGTCGAGGATGGCGGCTGCCTCGTCCGGGGTGAGCGCGTCGGTGATGTGCTTGAAGTCGACGCTGGCCACCAGGTCCTCGGTGGGCAGGTCGGCGAGGAAGCGCCACATCGGCTTGCCGGCCAGTGTGGCCCGCAGGTCCCACACGGCGTTGACCAGCGCGCCGGTCGCCATGTGGATGACGCCCTTCTCCGGGCCCAGCCAGCGCAGTTGCACGTCCGCGCTGAGCGAGCGCCAGAACGCCACCGGCTCGGCCGTGATCTCCTCGATGGTGCGGCCCTGGACGTGGTGGGCCAGGGCACGCACCGCCGCGCAGGTGATCTCGTTGCCCCGGCCGTTGGTGAAGGTGAACCCGGCACCGGTCGGGCCGGCGTCGGTGCCCAGCTCCACGTACGTCGCCGAGTAGTCGCCCCGGTTGATCGCGTCGGAGCCGTCGCCCCGGGCGGCGGTGGGGAACCGCACGTCGTGCACCTCGACGGAGGTGATGGTCACCGTCACCGTTACTCACCTTTCCCGAAGTTGAAGACCCGCTTGGGCAGCCGGTACGCCAGGTCGACGATGGTCTCGGCGGCCTCGTCCATCGGTAGCCGGTGCTCGGCGACGAGCCGGGCCAGGAAGCCGGCGTCCACCCGGCGGGCCACGTCGTGGCGTACCGGGATGGAACAGAACGCCCGGGTGTCGTCGACGAACCCTGTGGTGTTGTAGAAGCCGGCGCTCTCGGTCACCGTCTCCCGGAACCGGCGCAGCACCTCCGGGGAGTCCAGGAACCACCAGGGCGCGCCGAGCAGCAGCGCGGCGTACCCACCCGCGAGGGGTGCCAACTCGCGGGTGAAGGTGTCCTCGTCGAGGGTGTAGAGCACCAGCCGCAGCCGGGGGTCGTTGCCGTAGCGCTCCAGCAGCGGGGCGAGCGCGTGCACGTACTCGGTGGCCTGCGGGATGTCGCCGCCGACGTCACGGCCGTGCCGGGCGTGCAACCACCGGTTGTGGTTGCGCACCGCGCCGGGGTGCAGCTGCATGACCAGGCCGTCGTCGAGCGACATCCGGGCGAACTCCACGAGCATGTGCGCCCGGAACGCCTCCGCGTCGGCGGCGTCGGCCTCGCCGCGTCGGCCCCGGTCGTACAGTCGCCCGGCCTCGGCCGGGGTCAGGTCCAGGGTGCGCGCGGTGGGGTGGCCGTGGTCGGAGGAGGTGGCGCCGGCGGCGATGAACGCGGCGCGTCGGGCCCGCAGCGCCGCCAGGTAGCCGGCGTACGTGCCGGTGTCCTCACCGGCACGGTCGCCGAGACGGTCCACGTTCGTCGACCAACCCTCGAACTCCATGTCCACGACGTCGTCCGGGCGGAACGTGGTGACCACCCGGCCGCCCGGCCCACCCCACCCGTCGGCGGCGAGCTTGGCGTGCTGCGCGAGATCGTCCAGCGGCGACTCGGTGGTGGCGAGGACCTCGATGTTGAATCGCTCGAACAGCGCCCGGGGTCGGAAGTCCGGCTCGGCGAGCCGGGCCGCGATCTCGTCGTAGAGGGCGTCGGCGGTGCTCGGGCGAAGCGGGGTGTGCACCCCGAACACGGTGCGGAAGGTCTGCTCCAGCCAGAGCCGCGACGGGGTGCCCCGGAACAGGTGCCAGTGCGCGGCGAAGCGTCGCCAGATCACCCGGCCGTCGGTCTCCACCGGGCTGCCGTCGCGGGTGGGCACCCCCAGATCCGCCGGGGGTACGCCCTGACTGAGCAGCATCCGGGTCAGGTAGTGGTCGGGCACGATGAGCAGCTGCGCCGGGTCCGGGAAGGGGCGGTCCTCGGCGAGCAGGGCCGGGTCGACGTGCCCGTGCGGCGAGATGATGGGCTGCTCCGCCGCCAGGGCGTACAGCTCCCGGGCCAGCGCGCGCTGGCCCGGCTCGGGTGGCAGGAGCAGGTCGGTGTGGTCGAACGTGGGCACGGAGTGGGGCTCCTCGTCTCCTGTGTCAGCGGGGGGTGAGCAGGTCGGCGACGCGAACGGGTTGGCCGGTCTCGAAGGACCGGTTGGCGGCCAGACCGGTGAGCAGGGCCAACGCGCCGTCGTCGGCGGTCGCGGCGCGGCCCAACGGGTCGGGTTGACCGCCGAGGAGCACCCCGGTCATCCGGGCGTCCGCGCCGCCGTGCCCGTGCCGACTGCGACCCTCCACCGGGATCTGCCGGGGCGGGGCCCAGAACGGGCGCAGGGTAAGCGTCGCACCACCACCCTCGGCCGGCGCCTCGGCGCCGTGCAGGGCGGCGCCCTTGACCGCGCCGGCGGTGCCCCTGTCGACGTGGTCGTTCTCGGCCACGTCCAACTCGAGTCGGCCCCGGCTGCCGTTGACCATCACCCGGTAGCCCTCCCAGGGCGCGTAGGCGGTGAGGTGGTAGGTCATGGTGGCGCCGGTGGAGTAGCGGGCCAGCACCGCCATGTCGTCCTCGATGCTCACCCCGGGCGCGAAGACGTTGCGGTCGCGCTGGTAGCCGTCCTCGGCCTCGGCGTCGAGGTACAACTCACGCAGCCGGGGGTGCGCGTCCAGGCGCAGCGCGAACGGATCGTCGGCGGCGGCGGGGGAGCCGTGCGCCCTGTCGTAGTCGCGGGCGTAGCCGTGCCGGCGACCGTCCTCGCCGTAGAAGAAGAGTCGGCCAGCCGCGTACACCTCGACGGGCGTGGCGGCCAGCCACCAGTTGACCAGGTCGAAGTGGTGGCTGGCCTTGTGCACCATCAGCCCGCCGGAGGTGGCCTTGTCGCGGTGCCAGCGGCGAAAGTAGTCGGCGCCGTGGCGGACGTCGAGCAACCACTCGAAGTGCACCGAGCCGATCTCGCCGACCGCGCCCTCGGCGAGCAACCGGCGAACCTGTTCGTGCAGCGGGTTGTAGCGGTAGTTGAAGGCGACAGTCACCCGCCCACCGGTCTCGGTGACGGTGTCCAGGATCCGCCGGCACCGGGCCGCGTCCACTGTCATCGGTTTCTCGGTGACGACCTCCCGACCGGCGCGCAGCGCGGCCACCACGTACTCGTCGTGGGTGACGTCCACGCTGGTGACCAGGACGACGTCGACGCGCTCGGAGTCCAGCATGGCCGCGAAGTCACCGGCCGGGTACGTGGGCACCGGGCGGTGACCCAGCTCGCCGAGCCAGCGGTTGTGCGCGTCCATCCGGGCCTGGTTGACGTCGGCGAAGGCGACCAGCTCGGTGGTGTCGGCGTGGTCGAGCACCAGCGCCCGGACGAACATCTCGGCCCGCGCGCCGGTGCCCACGACGGCGTACCGGACTCGTCCGGCGGCTCTCGGTGACATGCGGTCGCCTCCCGTGGTGCTGCAAAGGTTTGCAATGAAGTAATCACGATCGATCCGTTCGCGTCAACGACGACAGCGGGATCGGCGTCATTTGTCAGCGTTTGGGGGGCCGCAGGTGACCAAGGGGAGTGTGGGTGCAACGAAGCCGTAATCATTGACCGTTGACACTGGCGCAACCGTTTGCATTAATGGGCCACACCTGCGTGACCGCCACCACATCGGACGAAGGGGCCGCCGTGCCAGTCACCATTCGGGACGTCGCTCGGGCGTCCGGTGTGCACATCTCCACCGTGTCCCGCACGTTCTCCGCTCCACACCTGGTCAACCCGGAGACCCGGGTCCGGGTACTGGCCTGCGCGGAGGACCTGGGCTATCGGCCCAACCGCGCCGCACGGGCCCTGATCACCGGGCGGACGCACAACATCGGGCTGATCATCGCGGACATCGCGAACCCGTTCTTCCCGCCGCTGATCAAGGCGGCGGAGAGTCAGGCCCGGCACCGCGACTACCACGTCTTCGTGGCCGACACCAACGAGGACCCGACCGCCGAGGAAGAGCTGGTCCACGCGCTGGCCAAGCAGGTGGACGGGGTGCTGCTGTGCAGCCCTCGGATGAGCAACAGCCTGATCGAGCAGCTCAGCCGCGAGGTGCCACTGGTCGTGGTGAACCGCCAGGTGACCGGTTTGCCCTGCGTGCTGATGGACGTCGGACAGGGCGCCCGGTCGGCGATCGAGCACCTGGTGGGCCTGGGGCACCGCAGCATCGCGCTGCTCGGTGGCCCGCGCAGCTCGTGGACCAACCGGGAGATGCGCCGCGCCGCCGGCGTGGCCGCCCGAGCCGGTGGCGCGGAGCTGACCATGCTCGGCCCCAACGCGCCCACCGAGGTCGGCGGCTCCGCCGTCGCCGAGCAGGTGCGACGCAGCGGGGTGTCGGCAGTGCTCGCCTACAACGACCTGATGGCGATCGGCCTGATCGAGGGGCTGGACGCGCTCGGGGTTCGGGTGCCGCAGGAGGTGAGCGTCGTCGGGGTCGACGACATCACCCTGAGCCGGCTGACCCGCCCCAAACTGACGACGGTGGCCACACCCACCGGGGCCGCCGGCCGGACGGCCGTCGACATGCTGCTGCAACAGGACATCGAGTCACCGCGCGGTGCGCGGGGGTCCGGTGCCGGCACGGCGCTCGGCGTCCGTCGTACCACAGCACAGGTAATGCTCCAGACCGACCTGGTCATCCGCGACTCGACCGGCCCGGGCCCGTACGCCCGACCGGCACGTCCCCTGGCCGCACCACGTGGCCCGGGCCCGCATTGCCCTGCGGACCCGGGCATCCCGACTGCGGCCACCGGTGACGCCGTCGCCTCCTAATGCCGAGGAGTGAGCGCACATGCACCCCGCAACGCCCCCCACCACTGCCGCGCCCGTCGGGCGCGCCCACCGTACCCCGCTGCCTCGGCGGCGCCTGCTGCGTGGCCTGCTCGCCGTGACTGTCGCCGCACCGCTGATGTTCGGCGCCGCCGCCTGCGGAGACGACGACGGCGGCGCCGCCGACCCGAACGCCCCGGTCAAACTCTCCATCTTCTGGTGGGGTGGCGACGCCCGGGCCAAGCTGACCGAGGACGCCCTGGCCCTCTACACCAAGAAGCACCCGAACGTGACCTTCGAGAAGACCTGGCAGGCCAACCAGGGCTACTTCGACAAGCTGGCCACGCTGACCGCCGGCGGCAACCCGCCGGACCTGTTCCAGATCGACGACAACTACCTCGCCGAGTACGCGGCCCGCAACACCACGCTCGACCTGACCTCGTACCAGGAGTCCGGGAAGCTGGACACGTCCAAGTTCCCGGAGAGCCTCTGGCAGTACGGCGTTGTCGACGGCAAGCTCGCCGGGCTGGCCGCCGGGGAGAACACCCAGGGCCTGGTCTACAACAAGACGCTGTTGACCACTAACAACCTGCCCGAGCCGACCACCGGGATGACGTGGGAGCAGCACATCGCCTGGGCCGAGCAGGTCACCGCCAAGACCAAGGTGCCCGGCACCCAGGACCCGAGCGCCGACTACAAGGCGTTCTGGGTCTGGCTGCGCCAACAGGGCAAGGACCTCTACCAGGGCAAGGAGCTGGGCTTCACCGCCGAGGACGTGACCAAGTGGTTCGACCTGTGGAAGGGCGCCCGGGACCGCAAGGCCACCCCGAGCGCCGACGTCATCCACGAGGGCAACTCCAGCGACGTCACCAAGCAGTTGGTGGTCACCGGCAAGTCGGCGACCTCCTGGGTCTGGGCCAACCAGATGCCGGACCTGAAGAAGAACACCAAGGACGAGTTGGGCGTGATCGCCTACCCCGGTGACCCGAGCGCGCAGTGGGCCCGAGCCTCCATGTACTGGTCGGTGTTCAAGGGCAGCAAGAACAAGGACGTCGCGGTCGACGTGATCAACTTCCTGAACAACGACCAGGAGGCGGTCAAGCTGCTCGGCACCGACCGCGGTCTGCCGTCCAACCTGGACCTGCGCCGCGTGGTCAGCGACGACACCACCGACCCGGCCATGAAGCAGTCCATCGCCGTCGAGGCGGAGCTGACCCAGAAGTTCGGCAAGTCGCCGCAGGTACCGATCAAGGGCCACAGCAAGGTGAAGTCCGAGCTGATCAAGGCCGCCGAGAACGCGCAGTACGGCCGGGCGACCCCCGCCGAGGCCGCCGCCCAGTTCATCGAGGCGTGCAAGTCCGCCATCGCCTGACCGCGCCGCGAGGCGAGGAGAGGAGCTGTTCGTGGCGTTGACAGCCGGGTTGCTCGCGCACGCCCTCGACCAGGCCCTGTCCGCTCCCCAGCGCTGGTCGGCGATCACCGCGGACCCGGGGCTCGTCCCCGCCTTCGT
>NZ_JBEZGJ010000051.1:0-39462 GCF_040649965.1 Micromonospora sp. NPDC048843 | reverse complement strand
GAGTCGAACATCGGTGTGCTGAGTCTCGCCCGCCGCGACCTCGCGCGCCATCCCCCGGGACGCCGGTTCGCCGCCGTGCCTCCACCAGCCTCCCCACTCGTGTGCCGGCACGCGGTGCTGCTGATCTGGCCCGGCCTCAATGCTGCCGACCGGCGCGGGTGGCGATGTCGTGCAAGGCCGCGATGTGAGCGCTCAGCGCGGCGCGGCCGGCGGTGGACAGATTGATCCAGGTCCGCGGGCGCTTGCCGACGTAGCCCTTGCGTGTCTCGACGTAGCCGCCCGCGCCCAGGGCCGAGATCTGCTTGGACAGGGCCGAGTCACTGAGCTCCACGGAGTCGCGGACGAACGCGAACTCGGCCCACTCCGTCCCTGCCAGGAGTGCCACTATGGCCAGTCGGGTGGGATCGAGCAGGGCCCGGTCCAGCGTCGAATCCGTCACCGTGAGAGCGCTCTGGCGAGCACGCGGCGCTGCCACCACGGACCGGCCGCGGCCAGCAGCACACCGACGGCAAGTCGGCTCCACACGGCGACGTGTGGGATGTCCATGGCCGCAGCGACCGTCGTGACGCCGACCACGAGGGCCAGCACCAGCGCCAACCACAGGATGCTCGCCTGGTCGGGTGCCATGCGGGGCCGCACCGGCCGGCGCATCAGGGCACCACCCCACCGGGTGTTGCCGACAGCGGCGACGAGCAACAGCAGGACGACGATGGCGACGCCCCAGGTGCGAACGAACTGCGGCGCCTGGTCGCTGAGGATGCCGTACGCCGCGATCAGGATGCCGGCCGCGATCCAGGCCCACCGTGAGCGGCCTGCCGCTGCCGCGGTCTGGGTCCGGCGTCGGTCGACGTCCTGCAGCGCCGCTCGTGCCTCGTCGGGTGTCGGGGTGGTGTCCATCGGGCAGCTCCTACACGTAGGAAAGTACTTGCTCACCAGGAAAGCTATCAAGCACTTTCCTCAACGGCAAGTGCTTGCCCGAGAGGCAGAGGAGTTGGCGCGCGGCTGAGCCGACGACGCCAGCAGGGCCGAGGTGCTACTCGGGGACGCGGTCCTGGTGCGGCCCGAGCTGGCTGATCTCGTACCCGTCGGGGTAGCTCTTGGTCTTGATCCCGTCGGCGAACAACGCCGTCGTCCGCGGCGCCCCGAACCATCGCTGCAACCGTGAGCGCGTCCGCAAGGCCAGGTGCAACCCCGCCCGGACCGGCCAGACCGGCGTGTCGACCCGCGTTGCGCGCCGCAGTGGCGCGTCGTACAGGGCGCTGACCAGCGCGTTTCCCAGTGGGGCGAGCATCCGGGGGATCCGGGTGAGCATCAGCATGCGGGTGGCGCGTTCGATGGCCGCCGCGTCGTCGTTGGGTCGCAGGTGAGCCGCGTCGTACGCGTCGAACCAGGTCTCGAACTCGTCGTACGACCCGGGGATGTCGGTGATGCCCATCCGACGGCCGAGCTCCCGATAGAACAGGTACGTGGCGTGACGTTCGTGGCAGCAGGGTGGGCGCCAGCCGTACTCCTGCAACCACCTGATGGGGATCACTACCAGGCAGCCCAGCACGTAGCGGAAGTCGTCGTTGCTGATGTCGTATCGGCGGTGGATCTGGTTGACGCGCCGCAACGCCTCGCGGCCCCGAGGCTGGTCGAAGCCGTTGAGCACCATCTCGTACATCAGCAGGCCGGTGTCGTCGATCCGCTTCTGGGTGCGTTCGGTCAGCTCGCCAGTGCCGGTGTGCACAGTGGCGATGGCGGGAATGGAGAATGACCGGTTGAAGGCGAGGTTGAGCCCGAGCTTCATGTCCCACGGAAACTCGTAGCGCAGCATGGTCTGGTAGATGACCAGGTAGTCGCGCTCCGGGTCGAGAGCACGGGTGCGGGTCAGGTTGTCGTAGCGGTCTTTCATCGGCGGACCCCCGGGTTCTGGCCACCCGACCAGGTGACGGTCCTCAGCCGGGCTGCCACGGGCGGTGCGCCATCAACCGAGTGTACGGGTGGCGGCGTGGGTCAGGTCGGCTCGGCCGTGGTCGGTAGCACCGCGATCAGGTCGAGCACCTCGACGGCGTGGGCCGGGCCGACGGTGTCGGTGAGGATGGCCGCGAACGCCTCGTCGCCGAGCCCGGCCCGCAGTTCGCGCAGCGCGTTGAGATCGAGCGCCGCGTTCGTCGACCCGATCTGCCGGTCGATGCTCAGTGCCTCGACGATCAGCGGGATGCCCTCCGCCGGGCGGCCCTGCTCGACGCGCAGCTGCCCGATCGCCACCTGGTCTAGTGCCACCTCCTCCCAGTTGCCCTGCTCGCGGTCGATCCGCAGGCAGGTCCGGTAGCACCGTTCGGCCAGGGCCTGGTCGCCGCGCAGACCGGCCACCCGGCCGAGGTGGAAGGTGCTGTTGGAGACGCCCGACAGGTTGCCGAGCCGCTTCTTGATCGCGATGGACCCGCGATAGAACTTGTCCGCGCTGGCGAGATCCTCCTGCTCCTCACAGACCCGGCCGAGCTGGTGCAGGACGATGGCCTGGTTGGGCTCGTGGCGCAGCACGCGGTAGACCTGCAACGCCTGCTCGTAGCGGGACCGGGCCTCGACCAGCCGGCGGGTCTCCAGGCCCACGCGGCCAAGGTCCTCGTGGCACTTGGCGACCCCCGCCTGATAGCCGGCGGCGGCGCAGATCGGCAACGCCCGCAGCAGGCACATCCGGGCGGTGCCGAACTCACCCGCCTGGGCAGCGGCGATGGCGAGCAGGACGTAGCCACTGCCCAGCGGCGTCGGGTGGGAGCCGTCGAACCGGAACCGCAGGTACGCCTCGACCCACTCGGCCCGCTGCGCCGCCTGCCGCCGGTCGAGGTGCCGGGCCAGCAGGTCGGAGAAGGGTCGCGCGCCCAGTTCCAGGCGCTGCACGGCCAGCCAATCCAGTGCCGCCTGGAGCGGCGGCTGGTCGTCCCCGCCGATCGCGTTCAGGGTGTGCGGCACCGCCTCGGCGGCCCGGCCGAGGACTGTTCGGACGCCGCCGAGCAGTTCGTCGCAGCGGCGCAGCAGCGGGTCCTCGCCGAGGGCCGCGACGATCGTCCGGGCGCGGGCGAAACAGCTCTCGGCGAATTCGAGATCGTCGAGGTCGCGGGAGAGGTGACCGAGCAGCAGCGAGCACTCCGCGATGTGACCGTTGCTGCCGACCTCCTCGAAGATCTTCAGGGCGGCGCGGACCCGCTCCTCGGCGGTCTCGTACGCGAACCGGGCGAGGGCGATCCGCCCGAGCATCACCAGCCCGCTGCCCTGCTGGACCCGGACGCCCAACCGTCCGTAGGTGGTGATCGCCACCTGGATGCACTGCTCCGCCTTCACCAGGTCCCGGGCCTCGAAGGCGAGTACGCCGATCTGGTGGTGGCTCGCCGCGATCCCCTCCAGGTCGTCGAGGTCCCGGGCGATCGCCAGTTCCTCCAGGTAACGCGACATGGCCAGCTCGGCGTCGCCGTTGCCACGGGCGATGCCGGCGAGCTGGTGCAGGGTGCGGGAGACAGCCGAGCGGTCGTCGAGCCGACTCAGGATCGTCAACGCCTCCTGGAACAGCCGGCCCGCGGTCGCCCGGTCACCCCGGTTGTCGGCGACCAGACCCAACTGGTGCAGGAGCTTGCCGACCCCGCTGTCGTCGCCGAGATCCCGGTAGACGGCAAGCGCCGCTTCGTAGCGCTTAGTCGCCTGCGGGTACTCGCCCCGGCTGAGGTGCACGTCGCCGAGTCCCTTCAGGAAGCTCGCCCCGCGCGCCGAGCCCGGGGGCGCCATCGGCAGCAGCTCCCGCCAGATCTTCTCCTCCCAGGCCCAGTGCCCGGCCGCGTGCAACTCCTGGCAGGCCAGTTCGGAGTAGGTGACGACCTCGTCGGTGTCACCCGCCGCCAGGTGGTGGTACCGCGCCTCGACGGCCCGGCGGATGTAGTCGTGCTGGTCGGTGCTGGACCGGGCCCGCCAGCCCCAGTAGCGGCCCGCCCGGCGATGCGCGTCGACCACCGCGTCGCGGCCGGCGATCCGCAGCAGACTCGCCGCTGTCCACCGGTGCACCAGGTGGCCCCCGGTTACCGGGGCGAGCAGCCCCAGCTGCGCCAGCGTCTCGACCGACTCGTCCAGCCCCGCCGGTTCCGGCGGTGGGTCGTCGCCGTCCGTCGGGTCGGCGAGCTGCCAGGCGAGGCCGGTCCGGTCCGCCGGGGTGCGATACACCGCCGCGCCGAGCAGCAACCGACGGGCCGTCGGGACGGCCTCCAGGCGGGCGAGCAGTCGGGGCAGCAGCACATCCTCGGCGGCCAGGGCGCCGGCCTCGGCCAGCGGCGTGCCGACCTCGGCCGACCCGGCGTCCCGGCCACCGCCGGCCGCTGCCAGTCGGCTGGCCACCTCGTCGGATCGGGCGTTGCCGCCGCGCAGCAGGCCGTCGAGGTATTCCAGCGCGCGCGGGTGACCACCCAGCCGGTGCCACATCCGTTGCTGTTCCGCCGGCGCCAGCTGGCCCACGCCCGGCAGCCGCCAGAGCAGCTTGCGGGTCTCCTGCCAGGAGAGCGGACCGAGGTGACAGGTTTCCAGACCGGCGACCGGGAACGGGTGCCGGCTGGTCACTACCAGCTCGTGGCGGGACGCCCAGGCGGCGAGAAACGTGGCCAGGTCCGCGTCGGCCAACCGGTGCTCGGCGTCCAGGGCGTCCTCGGCGTTGTCGAGGACGAGCAGCAGCGGTGGGCCGTCGACGCCGATCGCGTCCAACCGTCGCCGCCAGTCCTGGCCCGGCGCGGCGAGAGCGACGAGCCATCGCCGCAGCGGGTCGTCCGGAGCCGCTGCGGCGCACCGGCTCTCCACCTGGCGGCGCAACTCGTCGAGGATCCCGTCGACTGTGGCGTCGCCGTGGGTCGCCACCACGATGCCACCGGCGTCGCGGAACCGCCGTGCGAGTTCCGCGGCGAGACTCGTCTTGCCGATCCCACCGATGCCGTGGACGAGCACCCGAAGCTTTCCCCGCGACAGCCGACGCAGGATCTCCCGGCGGCCCACGAAGTCCGTTGGTGCGCGCACCACGCCGTCCCCGACGATCGACTGGCCGGGCGACGCGGCGACGGCAGCGCCGCCCTGTCCACCGGCCAGCCGCAGCCCGGGGTCGGCCAGGAACAGTGTCGGCATCCACCACTCGGCGGCGGTCGGTGCCAGCTCGCGGCGTACGGCGGAGACCTCCGCCAACAGCTCCGGCTCGCTGCGGGCGGCCAACCGCTCGTAGAGCCGAGCGCAGAACTCGATGGTGTACCCGTCGCTGACCGTCCCGTTCATCGCCAACACCGCCGGCGCGCCCTGGGCCAGCAGCGCGCCGGCCAGCCCGGGCAGCTCCCGTTGATCCTGTCGCGCGGTGGAGCAGCCGGCCAGCACGATCAACGGAACGGTCCGGCCCGGCGGCAGCACCTCGGCCAGGAACCGCGCGGCGTCCACGCGGTCCTCAGTGCCGGTGGAGGTCTCCAGCAGCAGCGCGCCGGGACGCGCGTGACTGGAGACGTGCAGGACGTGGAAGGGCTCCTCGGCGAGGGCGGCCCGGATCGCGGCGGCGCTGCCCCACTCCAGGACGCGCACCCGCACCCCGTGTCGATGCCCGGGTTCCACAGCGCCGAGGATCCGACCGAGTTCCCGTTCGTGGTCCAGCAGCGGGTGGGTCGAGTCGTCCGGGCTCGCGATCGCCGCGAGCATCCGCAGGGGGCCGTCCACCCGGACCGTGGGTGCCGGTGTGTCGGGGCCGATCCGGCAGACGTCGACGTCGGGGTGCAGCGCCAGCGGCAGTTCCTCGCCGGGCAGCACCAGGGTCTCCCAGGGCAGGTCGGCCAGGGTCGGGTCGACGACCTCGATGCCGAGCCGGTGCCGGCCGGGGCGGGCCAGTTCGGCGCGCAGGGCCGGGGCGGAGGCGTCGAGGAAGCGGCGGCCGAGCGCGCCGCCGACCTCGTACGACAGCTCCACGGAGGGGCCGCCGCGCAGCCGCCAGAGCAGGTCGGCGGTACGTTGATCGGCGGGGCCCACCGGGTCCCGGCGCCGGTCGCCCCGGACGGCCAGGACCACGTCGGTCGCGCTGACTGTCAACCGGATCACGAAGGCCCCCCTGCGGTCGCCCGGCGGACGACCCGACGCCGGAGTGGATTGCCGGACTGACCGATACTGTATCCATGGCTGACAATCCTGAGGAGCTCGCGCAGGTCAACGCCGTGCGGATCAACGACAGCGGCGAGCTGGAGTTCTTCGACGGCCAGCGCTGGGTGCCGTACACCGATCTGCCCGACGACGAGAACGGTCCGCTGGGTGTCGTCTTCCGCGACGACAGCCGATGACCGGGGAGTCGCCGACGAGCGGCGCGGGGTTGGACGCGCTGCCGTCCCCGTTGGACTCCGTGGCCGACAGTCGGGCGGCGGCTCGGTGGATCATCTCCTCGGCCGGCGCGGTGGGCGCGCTGCTGCTCGGCGGCGGCCCGCTGATCGCCGCCGGCAAGGTCACCGACTGGGCTCACGCGGCGTGGGCGGGCGGCGGTCTGCTGGTGACGCTGCTCGGCGTGGCCTGGGCGATCTGGCGGACCAGCGAGGTGCTCGTCCCGCCGATGACCACGCCGGCGACGCTCAGCGGGCCGGAGCTGCGCGGCCTGCGCGAGCGGCTGGAGGCCGAGCTCTGGTACCACTTCGGCGGGTACGCCGCTGACGTCGACGGTCTGCTGCGTCATCGCCGGATCGCTGCGGAGATCACCCGCCGCCTGTCGACGGCCCCACCGCAGGAGCGCGCCGCACTCCGGGCGGGGCTCGCCACCGCGCGCCGCAACATCGCCCGGACCGATCCGTACCTGCGCTGGCTGCTCGCCACTGCGCACGCCTGGCAGGTCCGGGAGGCGTTGCGCCGGGCCCGACGGCAGACCTTCCTGGCCGCCGCGCTGGTGGTGGTCGGGGCGGTGGTGTTCATCGCCGCGACCGCCGGATAACGCGCCGCTTTCGTCGGGCTACGACGACAGCGGCGCGCCATCCAGCCGTCGGTCAGTACGGATATCCGGGAACGTTCAGTCGCACGCTGTACAGCCCGGAGTCGCCCCACCGGCCCGACGTGACGAAGAGGGTCTGCCGGTCGGGGCCACCGAACGCCACATTGGTGGTGCCGGAGTTGCCGGACCGGATCGTGCCGAGCTGGTTGCCCGCGGGGGAGTAGACGTGGACCAGGGAGTCCCCGCCCGAGGTCCAGTACACGTTGCCGGCGCAGTCGATAGTGCCGCCGTCCGGGCCGCCGATGTAGTTCACGAAGACGCTGCGGGCGCCGATGCTGCCGTCGGGCTGGACCGCGTACTTGTAGATCTTGTTCTCGGAGTAGGCGCCCACGTACAGCGCCGTCCCGTCCGGTGAGAGCGAGATGCCGTTGGGTTGACGCAACCGGTCGTCGACCAGCGACACCTGCCCGTTCGAGACGCGGAAGACGCTGGTGCGCCCACTCATCTGGTCGGAGCGGTTACCGCGCTGGAAGTTGGGGTCGGTGAAGTAGACGACGCCGTCGGAACGGACCGCGACGTCGTTCGGCGAGTTGAAGGCCCGGCCCTGGTAGTTCGGCGCGACGGTGCTGCGGGCCCTGTCGCTCAGCCGGTACGCGGACACGCTGCGCTGGTCGTGGGTGGCCGCGACGAGCTGCTGGCCGTCGGCGCTGAGGGCCAGGCCGTTGCTGCCGGCGTCGGCGATGAACGTGTCGAAGCTCGCCGGCGGGGTGAACCGGCGGATCGTCGACGGCTGGACGTTGTAGGGCCCGGTGCCGGCGGTCATGTCGGAGAACAGCAGGTAGCCGCCGTCGGCGACCCAGACCGGCCCTTCGAGGAACGTGAACCCGCCCTGGATTCGCGCGGCCGTCACGGTGCTGGCCGGCAGCGGCGGGCCGTAACTGCCCCCCGTCGGGCAGGCCCCCGGCGGTGCGCCGGGCGGACCGGCGAGCGCGGCGTGAGCGCTAACATGCGCAGGGTCGGCGGCAGCACCGGCGGGCAGGGGGGTGGCGCTGACCGCCAGGCACAGGCCGGCCAGTGCGGCAATGGTGGGACGCCAGGTCATCGAATTCTCCAATCGGCGTCGAGGTGGCGATGGCCGGCGTGCGAGGTCGGTGGCTGGCACGGCGTGAGGGCGGGCCGTCGATATGGGCATTCGGGAGCCTAGGTCATGATCCGGCAGCCCGCAGCAATCTTTCGCCGTTGTTTCCGAGCGCGACGAGGATCTGAAGCACAAAGACGCTGGTCAATGCCAAAGCCGTCTCCGGAAATCATTCCGGTACGACCACAGTGGACCGATCGGTGGCGCCCTAGGCGGTCCACCGGATGACCAGCGCCGTCGACTGAGACCGGCACGGGTGTCGGTCGGTGGCTCTACGGTGTGCCAGTGAACGCCGTCCAGACGTACCGATATCTCCAGCCGTCCACTCTGCGTTCCGCCGGTCTCGACCTCCAGACCAGCGGCGGCCCGGCGGCCAACCCGCGCTTCTTCTCCGGGTTTCTCACCACCCCGGCGGCCGCGGCGGCCGGGCTGCTCGCCGTGGCCGAGGTGGCCCGCACCCGGTACCACCAGCCGGTCAGCCCGGCGAGCCTCGATCCGGTGGTGACCGGCAGCCGGCAGCGGCTGCGCTTCGAGTCCTTCTCCGGCTGTTGCGGGGTGTACGCCCGGATGGACGTGGTCCCGGCCGGCTTCGACGGGGAGATCGCCGCGCACGGCACCACAAACGTCGACGTCAACCCGCCGCTGCGCGAAGCCCTGGCCCGGGTCGGTGGGATCGAGCCACTGCACCTCGCCGTCGGCCCGGACGACCTCACCGTCTCCACCATGGAGGGTGCCGTGGTGGAACGCAAGGTCCCGCTGCCGGGGCGCTGGATGCGCGGTTTCGCCGAGGTGCACGTGCTCACCGCCGGGTTCGAGCCGCGCGCCGAGGTGCCGGCCGCCGAGGCCACAGCCTTTCTGCGTCGGCTGCCCGGGAGCAGCGATCGCTCGGTGCTCTGGGCGGTGCCGGCCGGTCGGACCCTCCGGCTGACCTCGCGCCCGACGCCGGGGGCGGTCTGTCTGGCCGGCGCGGGGCGGCTCGCCGCGCTGCGCGGGTTGCTCCGGCACGCCCGCACCCTGCGGGTGTACGGGCCAGCGGTGCGCGCCGGCTCACCGGCCGTGCCGAGCACGTGGGAATTGGACACCGGGTCGGTGCGGCTGTCGCTGACCCTCTCGCCCGAGCCGTACCGGGGCTTCTCCGGCGAGGGAGCCGCGTTGCTCGCGCTCGCCGGTGACGAGGTGATCGACGACGCGGAGCTGGCCGGTGCCCTGCTCTCCTGGGATCCGACCATCGACGTCGCCGCACTGGCCGACGCGACCGGCCTGTCCGACGACCGCGTTCGCGCCGCCCTGGCCCAGCTCGGCACCGCCGGGCGGGTCGGCTACGACGTCGCCGACGGCGGATACTTCCACCGGGTCATGCCGCACGACGCCAGCCGGGCCGAGCGGGACAATCCCCGGCTGGTCGGCGCGCGCACGCTGCTCGAGCAGGGCGCGGTCCGCCGGGACGGCGACATCGCCACGGTACGCGGTGACGACGACGAGTACCGCGTTCGCCGGCTTCCCGACGGCAACCTCACCTGCACCTGTCGGTGGTGGGCGAAGTACCGGGGGCAGCGCGGCCCGTGCAAGCATGCCCTCGCGGTGTCCATGCTCACGGAGGTGACGGTGTGACGGACTTCTTCAGGGCACTGGGCCGCGGTGATGTGACGACCGTCGGATCGATGCTGCACACCCTGGACGATCCGGCTCGACGGGCGCTCGGTGACGAACTGACCGACCACGTCCGTCGGCGGGACGACGTGTGGTGGGCAAGCACGGCGACCGCGCTGGCGGTGGCCGCCGTGGGCACGTTGAGCACCGCGACGAAGGCAGCGGCCCTCCTCGGTCGGCGGTCGATCCTGTTGGCGGATGCGGACTCCGAGCAGGTGGTCGCCGCAGCACGGCAGCGGGGCGTGCCCTGGCTGGCCGACCTGGCGTACCGGCTGGCCGAGCGACTGCCGCGCAGTCGAGCGTGGGACGGTTGGCACTTCATCGCCGAGCTGCTACTTGCAGAGAAGGTGCCGCCACCGACCGGGGACGCGTTCGTCGTCGGCTGGGCGCAGTCGATGTGGTCGCAACGGTCGACCGACGGGCACCGCCAGACATCGCTGCTCGACCGGCTGCGCGCCGACCCGTTCCTGGACGTGCTGTTGCCGCGCCTGTTCGAGGTCGACGGCGTCGGCATCGACCTGGCGTTCAGCGGCACCGGGCGGGCGGTGCCCGCGACGTTGGCCGCGCTGGCGACGGAGGGGCGCCTCGACCGGGCCGTGCTGGTGGACGGGGTGCTGGGCCGGCTGCTGCGCGGCGACCGGCCGGGCGCGCTGCGTCCGTTCCTCGCCCTGCACGAAGAGCTTCGACCCGACCCGGACGAGGTGGCCGCGCGGGCCAGCGGCTACCTGCGGTTGCTCGCCGACGGGCCCGGTCCGGTGGCCGGCGTCGCGCAGCGGGCACTGCGCGACGCGGGCGGGCAGGTGGAGTTCGAGTCGTTGCTGGACACCTCACGGGTCGTGGTGGATCGGCCGGAGAAGGCGCTGGTGCGGGCGCAACTGTCCTGGCTGGACCGACTGGCCCGGCAGCACCCCGAGCGGGCTGCCGACATCGCCGAGGTCCTCGCCTCGGGCGCCGAGCACCCGTCCGCCGACCTGCGCGACCGCGCGACGGCGTTGGCGCAGCGGCACGGCCACCGACCGGTCGCCACGCTCACAGTGAAGGTGGCCGGCGACGAGCTGCCCCCGCCGGTGTCGCCAGCCCTCGCTGCGCCGCCGATCACCGAGGTGGGCGAGCTGGTCGAGGAGGTCTTCGGGCTGCTCACCCCGCGCTGGCCCGCAGCGACCCTGGAACGGGTCCTCGACGGGCTGGTCCGGCTGACCACCACAGAACGGGACCGGGTGGGAGCCGCCCTGCTGCCGGTGCTGCAGCGGGGCCAGGTCGGTTCCTGGGACCACATGTGGTCCCAGTTCAACGTCACCGTCCAACTCAACGGTGTCCTGCTGGCCGCCGCCGCGCCATCCGAGGCGGCCAGCCGCCGCGACCAGTGGTCCAGCATCCTCAGCCAGTTGCTGACCCGGACGTTGCGCCCGTTCCGCGGCCGGTCGGCAGTCGAGCCGCCCCGCCAGTCCGCGCTCACGCTGGTCTACAGTGCCCGGCTCGCGGAGATCGGGCAGCGCCTGGACGGGCGGGACGACCCCGGGCTGTTGGCCGCCCCGACCTGCGCCACCGGGGCCCTCGACCCCAGCGCGCTCTACGAACGGCTGGCCGCCCTCGGTGACCGTCCGGTCTGGCGATGGGATCTCACCCAGGCCCTGCTGCGACTGCCCGTCGGCGTGGACGAGGCACTGGCGAACCGCGCCGCCGCGCTCGGCACCCCCGCCGGCGACGAACTGGCCGGCTGGCTGCGCGGCGACGCCCTACCGGCAACGGTCCAGCAGGTGATCACGGTCGGCCGGCGCGAGCGCAGGCACACGTACGACTACGGCTACGACCAACTACCCGTGCGGCGCACTCTCGTCACCACCGCCCCGCCCGAGGGCTCGGCGGACCCGCTCGGGCTGCTCACCGTCCGCGCGCGACCCATCGGACGAGGGCCGGACGACTCGAGCAACCTGTGGCCGGCGCTGCTGCCAGGGCACCGGGGGCTGGTTGCCGCTCACCTGATGCCCGGGTTCGCCAACGCGGCGCAGCAGGACGCCCAGGATGCCGCAACGATCCTGCCGGTACTCGCCGAGTGCGCTGGCGCGGGCGGCCCGGCGCTCGACCTGGCGCTGGCCTACGGGCTGTGCGCCCGGCACGAGGTGGACCGGGTGGCCACCCTCGACGCCCTGCTGATGTTGGCGGCCGCGGGTGACCTCGATCCTCCGGGCGTCGGCGGCCAGTTGGGCGCGCTGGCGGCTGACGGCCAGGTGACAGTGAGCAGGGTGGTCACACCGCTGCGCGACGCGATCGCTGCCGGTGCCCGGCTGAGCGTATGGCGGTTGCTCGCCGCCGCGCTGCCACCGATGCTGGCGGCACCGACCCCGCCTCGCGGCACGCCCGACCTGTTGGCACTGGGAGCCGAGACGGCCGGGGCCACCGGCGTGCCCATCCAGGTGCCGGGGCTGGCCGACGTGGTCGCCCGCGGCGGCACGAGTCGGCTGGCGACCGAGGCCCGCCGACTCGCTGCCGCACTGGCCGCCTGATCCGCTACCCGTCCGCCGCCGCGGCCGGGCGGTAGGGCTTCCGACCGTTCTTCGTCAGGGACGCAACCTGATGGTCGTCCGGTCCCGTCGAGCTTGCGGAGGAGGGAGCCTCGATGGTGGAAGCCGAGGGTGAGTTCGTGGAGTACGTCTCCGCGCGACTGCCGAGCCTGCATCGGACCGCGTTCCTGATGTGCGGCGACGCCCATCTGGCCGACGACGTGGTGCAGCAGACGGTCACGGCGCTCTACGTGAACTGGCGCCGGGTCAGCCGGGCCGACAACGTCGACGCGTACGTACACCGGATGCTGGTGCACAAGCTCGTCGATGAGAAGCGGTTGAGCTGGGCGAAGGTTCGCCTGCTGGGGTCGGTGCCGGAGCCGGAGCGCTCGCCGGTGACGCCGCACGACGACCTGGCCGAGCGGGACAGCCTGCTCGCCGCGCTCGGCCGCCTCCCGCGCGGCCAGCGCACCGTGCTGGTCCTGCGGTTCCTGTGCGACCTGTCGCTGAGCGACACGGCCGCCGCGATGGGCTGCTCCGAAGGCAACGTGAAGTCGCAGACGGCTCGGGCGCTGGCGGCCGTCCGCCAGGTGCTCGACGTCACCGAGATGTCAGTGAGGAGTCCGAGATGACCACCGTGGACGAGCAGCGGATCGCCGAGCTGCTGCAGTCGGCGCCGGTGCCGGAGCCGCGGGTCGACCTGAGCCGGGCGGTCCGCGACGGCCGGCGGCGCCGCCAGCGTCGCCGAGTCGGCGGGGTCGCCGCGCTGGTGGTGCTGGCCGGGGTCGGTGTCGTGGGCGCCGTTCAGGTCGGTGCGACCACCGGCCCGCCGGCTCCTACCGCGCCGACGCTCGCGGTGACACCGGAGAACACCGGGTCGATCGCCCCGCGCCGGCCGGTCACCTGCCAGGCGTCGTGGTTGCCGCAGCCGGTCAAGGGTCCGGTCGCGGTGGCCAACAGAGTCGATCCCACCGGACGGCACATCGTCGGCGACATCGGCACCGGGCAGGAGGACGGACGGGTAGTGCTGTGGACCGACGGCCGGCCGGTCGTCCTGCCGGCGACCGCGCGGCACGCGGCCGCGGTCAACACCCGTGGCTATGTGGTGGGCACCAACGGAGACGGCACCGGCTGGCTGTACCGGGACGGGAAGCTGCGTTTCCTGGCCACCCCGCCCGGCTACGACGCGGTGCTCGTGCACGCCATCAACGGCCGGGGCGACATCGTCGGCACCGCCCGCAGGTCCGACGACTCGCACCAGGCTGTGCGCTGGTCGACGGACCACCCCCAGAAGCACAGGCTGGTCGGCCAGCGGGGGTCGTCAGCGACCGGGATCACCGAGGACGGCACGATCGTCGGGGCGGTGGGCGAACAGCCCTACCGGTGGACGCCGCAGGGCGTCGGGGCGGCGCTGGCAGTGCCCGACGGCTACCCGCGGGCGTCGGTCGAGTCGGCGCGGGGCGAATGGGCGATCGGCATGGTTCCCGGCGGCCAACAGGGCGGCGCCGTGCAGATGCTGCCGGTGCTGTGGAACCTCGCCACCGGGGCGGTGAGCCTGTTGCCCTTCCCGGGGGCGAGCGCCATCGCCGGCAGCGGTGACGTGCTGGTCGCCGACGGTGCGCCGCTGGTCGTGGCCCCGGACGGCACCTCCCACCGACTGCCGGGCCGACCCGAGGTCCGGGCGACCGAGGCGGGCAGGTACACGGCTGAGGGGATCAGCGACGACGGTCTGACGGTGGTCGGGGCCGTCTACGAGAACCAGGCGTATCGGCCGCTGGTGTGGCGGTGCACCCGCTGAGGGTTGAGTGGCTCAGTTCGAAGTCCGTCGTGGGGGCGTGCCGTCCGGACCGTTTCAACCGACCGGGTCCGTGGGTACGCTCCCACCGGCTGATCACCCGATCGACGGAGACTCCCCGTGATTATGGCTCTGCTGCTCGACCTCGCCAACATCGTCGGTGGCTTCCTGCTCGCCGTGGCGGTGCTGCGGCTGCTGCCACGAGTCGGCGACGACCTGGGCCGCCTCGCCGGTCGGGCCACCCCGATCGCGTGGGTGGTCGGCCTCGTGGCGTTGGTAACCGGGGGCTACTACCTGATCGTCCACCTGGTGTCCGGGCCCCGGGTGTTCCACTTCGAGGTGGTGGGGATCGGTGTGGGGCTCGCCCTGCTGTGGGGACGGCTGACCGGGCGGTCGACGCCGCGCGACGAGCAGTCGGACGGCGCCACTGGTGTCCGGCTGTTGCTCGCGATCTACGGCCTCATCGCGATCGTCGTCGGCGTGCAGGGGCTGTTCACTCCGGACGGCTGACAGCGGGTCACCGGGTCACGTGGTGGACGGTCGCGGCGCCCAGGTGCCCGCGGCGCTGGCGATCAGGAGTGTCACCGCTGGTAGGAACGCGACACCGACGCCCAGCCCGAGCAGCAGACCCCACCCGGTGAGTACGAGCGCGGCCACCAGGTCGGCGACGATGGTCAGCCGCCCGGCCCGTTGCGCGAGGACGGGCAGCAACGCCGCGACAACGGGAACGCCGAGCAGGTAGCCGGCCGCCGCGCCGGAGTCGTCCACGGTGAAGGGAACCAGCACGGCGGCCACCAGCACAGTGACCGCCAGGGCCGACCATCTGAGCACCGAGCGGGCGTCGGCCGGCTTACGGACCAGGACCACGAGACCGACGAGCAGGACACCCACGAGTGCGCCGACGGTCGCCAGACCAGTCATAAATGCCCTTCTCGACAGCAGCGGGTGTCGTTTAATCGAAGACGGCGGATCGTCGCCCCGCGTCTCACGATACGGCTGGTCGCCCAGCCGCACGAGATCCAGCGTCGAGCAAGGAGGTCCTGGCATGCCTCTCCTGCGAATCCACCTCGGCACCGACCGGGGCACCGCCCGCCGGGTGTTGCAACTGCATCAGCAGGGCAGGGCCCATCATGAGTCGCGGGAGGCGGCCCGGGAACAGGTGTGGCGTCAGGGCCGCACCCCGTGCGGTGACCCGGTCTTCGTCGGCGTCACCAACGGCCGCCGCGATGTGCAGCTGCTCTACGACGTCGAGGTCTACTCCGAGGCGACCGGTTGAGCGGACGTCAGCCGGCGTCCAGCACCTCCCGCAGCCGCGCGGCGAACTCCTCGGGCTTGCCCGCGTAGCCGAACTCGCCGCCGAGGAAGCCGCCGTGGTGGCTCGGGAACACCACGGCCTCCTGGCCGAGCAGCGCCGCGAGGCCCAGGGCGGTGCGGGCGGTGTACGTTCCGGCCGACTCCTCGCCGACAGCGACCACGATCCGGGTGGGCGCGGCGGTCAGCACGCTCGCGTCGGGACGGTAGTCGGTGATCGCCCACGAGTTCTGCGACAGCAGCGGATCGTCGCGGCGGCCATCGTCGTCGGCGGCCATGCCGAACATCGCCGGGTCGGGAGCGGGTTGGGCGAAGTAGGCATCGGTGAACTCGCCCTGCCAGGACGTCATGGCGATGAACGCGGCCATCCCCGCACCCGAGCCCTTCGCCTGGTACGCCTCGTAGAAGCCGGCTCGGGCGCGCTCGGCGGCCGTGGCGTCGGGGAGCACGGCGTTGATCGGCGGTTCGTGCGCCACCAGGGTGGCGACGTCGTCGGGGTGGGAGGCCACCAGTTCGAGTGCTGTCACCGCGCCGCCACTGCTGGCGAACACGTCGACCGGACCAACGTCGAGCGCCTGAACGAGGGCGTGCAGGTCGGCGGCCTGCTGCTGCGGCGTGTGGTCGGACCGACCGTCCTTGCGGACGCTGCGGCCCAGACCACGCGGGTCGTAGGTGAGGACGGTGCGGTCCGTGAGGTGCGGGGCGAGCGCGGTGAAGCCTTCCGCCGCCATCGGCTGGCCGATCATGAGCAGCGCACGGTGGGCGCCAGTGGGAGGTAGCGGGCCGCGGACGTCGTAGACCAGGTCGACGCCGGGAATGACCAGTGTGTGCGTCTGGATGTCCTGCATTCGATGAGACTACGGACGGCTGACCTGTCTCGGGGTGCCTTGCGGGCGGCGAGCCGTCGGGTTCTTCGGGACGGCGCTCGCGCGTCGGGTGCTACCGATCGGTGGTACGGCGAATGGCCGCGGCCATCTGCGACGAGTCGTGGCCCGGCTCGACGCCGTCGACGAGAATCACCTCGCCGGTGAGGTGCCTCGTCCGCAGGGGCTTGATCTCCTGGTAGGCGCTGGACTGGTACCAGGAGCGGGCCCGGTTCAGGTCGGGAAACTCGATGACGACCACGTCGCCGGGCCAGTCGCCCTCCAGGACGTCGACGGCGCCGCCGTGGACGATGAACCGGCCCGCGAAGGGCGCGAGGGTGGCGTCGATTCGCTCCAGGTACGTCAGCACCTCGGCGTGGACGGGTGCCTTACGGAGATGTGCGAGCGCGTACGCGGTCATGGTTGTCGGTCCTTCGCGTTGTGTCGTCTCAGGTGGGGGTTGATTTTTCCGGTGTCGTGGTGGGCTGTCGATTACCTCGCAGGTAATGGCTCGGCCGTCGGTGCGGAATTAGGGTTGGTGAGTGAGGATCTCGACCCGGCACGGGCGACCAGTGGGGGAGCTGCTGCGCGACTGGCGCCAGACTCGCGGAATGAGCCAGCTCGACCTGTCGATCGAGGCGGGAGTGTCGGCCCGGCACCTGAGCTTCGTCGAGACCGGGCGGTCCCGCCCGAGCCCCGACCTCATCCTGCGGCTGGCCGAACACCTGGAGATGCCGCTGGCCGAGCGCAACACGATGCTGCTGGCCGGCGGTTACGCGCCCGCCTTCCCGCGCCACGAACTGGGCGACCCCGAGCTGACACCGGTCCGGGCCGCCGTGCGGCGGATCCTCGATGGTCACAGCCCGTACCCCGCGCTGCTCGTCGACCAGCACTGGCACCTCGTCGACGCCAACCCTGCCGTCGCCCTGTTCACCATGGACGCGCAGCCCCACCTGCTCACTCCACCGATCAACGTGCTGCGCCTCAGCCTGCACCCCGACGGTCTGGCACCGCGCATCGTCAACCTGCCCGAGTGGCGCGCCCACCTGCTGAAGCGGCTGCACGAGCAGGCGGCGACAACAAACGACCCGATCCTGTACGACCTGCACGAGGAGCTTCGCGGCTATCCCGGTGGCGACGTCGAGACGACACCGCCAGACGATGCCCTCTCACGTGTTCTCGTCCCGCTGCGCTACCGGCACGGTGACCAGGAGTTGTCCTTCGTCAGCACCACGACCCTCTTCGGTACGCCGCGGGATGTCACAGTCGCCGGGTTGGCCGTCGAGGCGTTCTTTCCCGCTGACTCGGCGACCACGCAGACCCTCCGGGCCCGTGCCGATCATGACTCGGCTGCCCGTCACCCTGCGGGAGCGGGCGGCGGCTGACGGAGCGTGTCGTCGATGATGCCGGGCATCCGCCGGGCCACTCCGGCGAGGAGATCCGCTACCTGTACGCGCGGATCGTCGCGGGAGTCGACCATCACCAGCCCCGCCAGGGGAGACACCCCGTTCGGCAACGCCCCGGCCCGGCCGGCGCCGGCCGCCAACGCGTAGCCGTCGGCCAACACCCGCTGGAGGCGGGTCAGGCGGTCGGCCGTCAGGGCGCTCTGCTCGTCGTGGGTCACCAGCACCTGCCGCTGGCCGCCGCTCCAGGACAGGACCGTCTCCGCCAGCGCCGGCAACAGCGGTTCCAGCGGGGGAGGGACAGTGCGATCGTCGACATCGAGCCTTGCCACCACGGCCCGCACGTGACTCGGGCTGAGCCCGTCCAGGACGGCGTCGGCCACAGTGCCGAGGCCGTGTCGCCGCAGCGCGTCCCGGGCCTGGAAGAACCGCCGCACGGTCTGGTCGACCGGAAGTCGCCGCTTCATCCGGACCAGATCGACGAACGCCGACAGGAAGGCGCCCCAGTCGCCTCCGGTCGCGCGTCCGGCCTCGTGCAGGGCGAGAGCCGCCTGATGGTGCTCGCGAGCCAGGCGGGTGCCCGTCGCATACGACGGCTCGGCCAGCAGGAAGTCCACGATCCGGGTGACGAGGAAGAACTCCTTGTCGATGAGGTGGACGTGCGCGCGACCGGCCAGCGCCGCCAGGAACCACTCCAGTGCCTCCTGCGCACCCGAACCGCGCAGGAACCGGCCGGACTTGAGTTCGTGCGGCGCGAACCGGAACCCGGACCGCAGGGCGGTGATGAGCGCTACCGCCTCGTCGACGGCCAGGTCGACGCTCGCGTGCGTGATCACCGGGGCGGTCGAGTGCAGCAGGTTCGTACCCGAGAATCCCGACTCGTCGCAGGCGATCTCCACGACGGCCCCGACCACCACCGCGCCGCCGGGCGGTAGTCCACCTTGAAGAGGCGATCTCAATCCCGGACTCCCGCCATGCCGCCCATGGTCATCCGTGCGCCGGCAGAGAACAACCCGATTACGTACGGGAGTCGCAGTCCCCAATCCGCGCGCTAGGGGGTTGCCGGTCATCGCGGACGCCCTGTGCGGTCAGGTTCATCGTTCCTCCGAGTGACGCATCGACCGGGATTTCCCACTACACGTCCTTGGGCCCAGCGGGGTTGCGCTGCCGTTTGGCGGCTGGGCGTCGGAGCTGGTGTCCTCCGGGTTCGGCCGCCCGTCTCCGTACATCTGATGTATGTCTGTCGGGGTGGGTGGTCATGGGTGTCCATCTGGCGAATCACCGCGCCGTGCCGCCGCGTTCCGCCGCTGATCACCCGCCCGCTCGTTCTGCTGACCGGCCAGAGGGGCGAGTGTCCACCAATCAATCGACCGTTGCCTATTCTGTGGGCCCGGAGTAACCTTCCCGAAACACATCAGATGTCTGGCTCGCCAAGGCCCGGCGTCGGCCTGCTCAGGCAGGGTCCCGGTTGGCGCCACCAAGCGGATCCCCATGTCGAGTCCCATAGTTGTCACGCTTCGGGGTGGCCGGACTGGTCACCGTTTGGAGGATCGATGTCAGACCTGACCCGACGGCAGGCCCTCAAGGTCGGCGCGGCCGGCGCGGGCGGTGCTCTCCTGCCGGTGCCCTGGACCGCCGTGGCACGAGCGGATTCGGCGGCGCCGCCGCAGGTGTTGGCCGCCGGGGACCTCGCCCTCTGGTACGACGAAGGCGCCGGGACCGACTGGCTGCGGGCGCTGCCGATCGGCAACGGTCGGCTCGGTGCGATGGTCTTCGGCAACGTCGACACCGAGCGACTTCAGCTCAATGAGGACACCGTCTGGGCCGGTGGGCCGCACGATCCCAGCAACCCCAGAGGCGCGGGAGCACTCGCGGAGATCCGGCGGCTGGTGAACGCGAACCAGTGGACCCAGGCCCAGGATCTGATCAACCAGACCATGATGGGCAACCCCGGTGGCCAGCTTGCCTACCAGACCGTCGGCAACCTCCGGCTCGCCTTCGGTTCCGCCAGTGGAGCGTCACAGTACGACCGGACGCTCGACCTCACCACCGCCACCGTCACGACCTCGTACGTGCTGAACGGCGTTCGTCACCAGCGGGAGGTGTTCGCCAGCGCTCCCGACCAGGTCATTGCGATGCGGCTGACCGCCGACCGGACCGGCTCGATCAGCTTCACCGCCACCTTCGACAGCCCGCAGCGCACGACGGTGTCCAGCCCGGACGGCACCACGATCGGCCTCGACGGCGTCTCCGGGAACATGGAGGGCGTCACCGGCGCGGTCCGCTTCCTCGCCTTGGCCAACGCGACAGTCAGCGGTGGCAGCGTGTCCAGCTCCGGCGGCACCCTGCGGGTGACAAACGCCAACAGCGTGGTCCTGCTGATCTCCATCGGCTCCAGCTACGTCAACTACCGCAACGTCGGCGGCGACTATCAGGGCATCGCCCGGCAGCGCCTCACCGCCGCGCGGGCCAGCAGCTACGACCAGTTGCGCAGCCGGCACGTGGCCGACTACCAGGCGTTGTTCGGCCGGGTCACTCTCGATCTGGGCCGCACGTCCGCGGCCGACCAGACGACGGACGTCCGGATCGCCCAGCACAACAGCGTCAACGACCCGCAGTTCTCCACGCTGCTGTTCCAGTACGGCCGCTACCTGCTGATCTCGTCGTCGCGGCCCGGCACCCAGCCGGCCAACCTCCAAGGCATCTGGAACGATTCGCTGGCCCCGGCATGGGACTCGAAATACACGATCAACGCCAACCTGCCGATGAACTACTGGCCGGCCAACACCACAAACCTGGCCGAGTGTCACAACCCGGTCTTCGACATGGTCAGAGACCTCGCCGTCGCCGGAGCGCGGACCGCCCAGGTGCAGTACGGCGCCGCCAGTGGCTGGGTCACCCACCACAACACCGACGCGTGGCGGGCCACCGCGGTGGTGGACGGCGCGTTCTGGGGCATGTGGCAGACCGGCGGCGCCTGGCTGTCCACGTTGATCTGGGACCACTACCTGTTCAACGGCGACATCGAGTTCCTGCGGACGAACTACCCGGCCATGAAGGGCGCGGCGCAGTTCTTCCTCAACACCCTGGTGACCGAGCCGACCCTCGGCTACCTGGTGACCAACCCGTCGAACTCGCCGGAGCTGAGCCACCACTCGAACGCCAGCGTGTGCGCCGGCCCCACGATGGACAACCAGATCCTGCGGGACCTGTTCGACGGTGTCGCCCGGGCCAGCGAGATCCTCAACGTGGACAGCACCTTCCGGGCGCAGGTTCGCGCCACCCGGGACCGGCTGCCGCCCATGAAGGTCGGCTCGCGCGGCAACATCATGGAGTGGCTCTACGACTGGGTGGAGACCGAACCCAACCACCGGCACATCTCGCACCTGTACGGTCTGGCCCCCAGCAACCAGATCACCAAGCGCGGCACCCCGCAGCTGTTCGAGGCGGCCCGGCGGACCCTGGCGCTGCGCGGCGACGACGGCACGGGCTGGTCGTTGGCCTGGAAAATCAACTTCTGGGCTCGGATGGAGGAGGGCAAGCGGGCCCATGACCTGATCCGCTACCTCGCCACCACCGCGCGGCTCGCGCCCAACATGTTCGACCTGCACCCGCCGTTCCAGATCGACGGTAACTTCGGCGCCACCGCCGGCATCGCCGAGATGTTGTTGCAGAGCCACACCGGTGAGCTGCACGTCCTACCCGCGCTGCCGCCGGCCTGGCCGAGCGGGCGGGTGACCGGCCTGCGCGGTCGGGGTGGGCACACGGTCGGCATCACCTGGGCTAGCGGTCTGGCCACCGAGATCCTTCTCCGACCGGACCGGGCCGGCACCGTCCGCCTGCGCTCCCGGATCCTGACCGGCACCGTCACCGTGGTCGACACCGCCGACGGCACGGCGGCCCGGACCACCCGCATCGAGTCCGACCTGATCGAGGTCACAGTGCAGGCCGGACGCACCTACCGGGTCACCAGTTCCGGTGCCACCACGCCGACGCTGGAGCAGAGCTTCAGCAACGTCGGCATCACCAGCGACAGCAACACCAACGTCGGGAACTTCGACGGCGGCGGGGCCTCGCTCTCCGCGCAGGCGCTGGCGCAGGCCGGTGCCAGCCCGGGCGGCACGGTGAGCCGAAACGGGGTCAACTTCCGCTGGCCCAACGTCAGCTCCGGGGCCGCCGACAACGCCATCGCCTCGGGCCAGACCATCGGCGTGACCGGCACCGGCAGCACGCTCGGCTTCCTGCTGACCGGCACCTACGGTGCGGTGTCGGGGACCGGCACCGTGGTCTACGCCGACGGTACCCGCCAGTCGTTCACGTTGAGCACGCCCGACTGGTACGGCGGGCCGCACTCCGGGGGCACCGCGGCCATCGTGTCCGCGTACCAGAACCGGCCCAACAACGGCCGCCAGGCCACCGCCGCCTGCGTCTACTACGTGGGTGTCGGGTTGCAGAGCAAGGCGGTGGCCTCGGTCGTGTTGCCCAACATCAGCGCCCGGCCCGCCACGAACGTGCCGACAATGCACATCTTCGCCATCGCGATCGGGGGCTGACGGCAACGATTCCTGCTCGGGGGAGCACGACCGGGCCCGTCCCAACCGGGGACGGGCCCGGTCGCGGCTTCCGGGCAGGTGGCCCTGATACGAAAGTCGCGGTGTCAGGGCACTATCGCGTAGAGCCGGTCGCTCGGGTCGACGACGACGTTGAGTCGTGTCCCGACCGTCAGGGCGGGGTGGTCCCTGCATCGCGAGGTGGAATCGAACCCCACGCAGGAGACGGTGACCGCGACAGGCCAGAGCCGTCGAGCCGCACGTTGGCCGGGTCCGGCGTGTCACCGGCCCCGGCCAACGGGCGGGCTAGCGGATACGCTCGCCGCGGCTCTCGATCCGGAAGTAGTCGAAGGCGACGTCGAGGTCGGTGGAGGTGCCGGCCCGGTTGAAGGCCAGCAACCCGGCCTTCGTCGGCTCGACGTTGAGCGTCGTGGAGCCGATGTAGCGGTAGACGCTTCCGTCGGTGGAGTAGTAGGCGCGGTAGCTGTCCCCGATCTTGGTCAGTCGCAGCCAGATGGCGCCGTCGGCCCCGACGATCCGCTGGGCGTCGGCGCCGGTGATCTCCAGGGTGGACGCCGTGCCGTTCTGCTCGCGAAGGAAGACGATCCGGGTCTTGTTGACGGCGGCGGTCGCGTTGCCCATCTCCCAGGCGAGCTTCACGTAGTTGTTGTCGTCCGCATACGCGAGCACACCGCCCTGCTCGTTGTTCGTGGCGAGTGGGCGGGAGAAGACGACCCGGGATTCGAGCGTCCAGTCGCCGTCGACGTCCTGGAGGGCCAGGTTCCGCGCGGTGTTGGTGTTGCCCTGGAGGTCGCCCTGCTGCGCGGTGACGATCAGGGATCCGTCGGCCAGACGTCGGTTGCTCTCGTCCGGCCGGACCCACTGCCACTGCGAGCCGAGTTGGGTCGAACTGAACTCGTCGCTGCCGGCGAGGGTGGTGTTCAGGTCCACTGTGTAGACCGACGAGGAGCCGCCGTTGGTGACGGTGACCCGAGCCTGCCCGGTGGGGCTGGTCGCCTGCTCGACAGCGACAGTGGCGGCGGGGTCGGCGGCGCTGGCGGTGACCGTCGGCACGGTAGTCGTGCCGGCCGGCGCGAGGGCGTTGTAGCGCAGCACCGTCGGCGCGAAGGACGCCAGACGCTTGCCGTTGACGCGCACTGCCGTCAGCGTCGTGTCGGGCACCAGGTTGAAGACGTAGTTCTTCACCAGCGGGCCGAAGAAGCTCTCGGTCGTGACCTTGACGACCGCCTGACCGGGTACGCCGGCCGCCTGGGAGATGATCTCGTAGCGGGCCTTCCGGTCGGCCGTCCGCACCTTCGTGATGGTCGGCGACGCCCCGGCCGGCACCGGAATGGTGTACGAGGTGTCCGACAGGTTGAAGCCGCCGAACCTCTTCCCGTTCACCACGATCGTCGCCGACAGCGGCGCGTCGTCGACCGGGATGTCCCGCCCGCTGAACTCCTTCCAGTAGTTCACCGACGTGTCCCGCCAGTCGGCGGCGTCCGCCTCGTGCACCGCCAGCTTCGCGCGTACCTCGGCGAACCGGCGTGCGTCGATGTCGGGTTGGAGCGCGTCCCAGGTCTCCCGCATCCAGGTCACGTACTGCACGCCCATCTGGTAGCGGTAGACCAACTCGTCCCAGAACGTCCGGCCGCTGTCCATCCGATGGCCCCACGGCACGTGGTGGAACCACATCAGCAGGTTCTCCGGGACCGATTTGATGTTCCCGTAGCGCTGCTGCAACCGGGGGAAGTACTGGGCGGCCAGGTTGCTGCCGGTGGGGGAGCGGTCGAAGCCCAGACCGACGCTGTCGGCCTTGTTGTAGTAGATCGGGCTCCAGTCGTCGCGGCCCGCCCAGTCGGCGGGGTCGGGGCGGTAGTGGACGCCCTCGGCGAACTGGTGGCCGATGCCCAGCGGCGTCTGGTAGCTGACCAGCGACTCCCACGAGCCCATCATCATTTTGTGGATGGTGTCGACGACGCGCCTGTCGTTGCTCCAGGTCATCCGCGTCCAGTCGGTCGCGATGTCCGTCGAGTCGAGCGTCCAGTCCCACGCCTGACGTCCGAAGGCGAACAGGTTCGCCTGGGCGAAGTGGTGCCCGGTCAGGTTGTCCGCGTTACCGAGGTTCGCGACACCCACGATGGCGGTGTCCGGGTGGTGCTGGGCGGTCCCGTCGACGATGTTGCCGACCAGGCGCTTCTTGAGCAGCTTTCCGTTCGCGTCGGTCGCGTACGTGTCGGTCTTGAGGATCTCCTCGTACATCGGGCCGAGGTAGGCGAGCATCCAGTTCTGGCCGGTGTACTCCTGCGTGATCTGGAGTTCCAGGGCCTGGTTGGTGTTCTCCATCCGGCCGAACATCGGGTGGATGGGCTCCCGGGCCTGGAAGTCCAGTGGCCCGTTCTTGGTCTGGAGGAACACGTTGTCGGCGAAGCGTCCCCGGCTGCCGTCCGGCTGGACCTCGTCGTCGATCGGCCCGAACTCCAGGTAGGCCCGCTTGAGCCGGTCGTTGTCGACCTCGGCGTTGTAGACGAACGTCCGCCAGTGCACAGTCATCCCGAGCGGTGCCACAGCGGCGGCGATGGCGTTGGCGCCGTCACCGTGGTCGTACCCGAAGTCCTGTGGCCCCGGCTGGCCCTCGGAGTTGGCCTTGACGGTGAGGCCCATGAAGTCCGGGATCGCGGCCTGGATCTGCTGGGCGCGGCGGTGCCACCAGCCCCGGAAATCCGCGCCGTACGGATCGAGCTGGCTGTTGGTCAGCGTGTCCGGCGCGAACCGACCGTCGGTGGGCGCTGTGTAGCGGATCGACAGGCCCAGCCTGATGCCGTACGGACGCAGCGCGTCGGCCAGGGCGGCCTCCTGTGCGATGCGGGCGCTCGTCAGGTACGCGTTGTCGGCGTTGACGTTGTTGATGGTGATGCCGTTGATGCCCAGCGACGCCAACGCGCGGGCCATGACGAGGTAGCGGTCGAGAATGACGGGCAGGTTCCGGCCGGCGCTGGCACCGGTGGCGGCGAAGTTGAAGATCGCCCCGCTCTCCCCGTTCAGCCCGCCGATTCCGGAGGCGTTGTTGCCCGCGTAGAGACGCTCGGTCTCCCAGTTGTTCAGCAACCGATGCTTGATCTTCGGTGACTCCGCGACGCGGAGGTGGTCGATGGGTTTCTGAGTCTGGAGCAGCCGGAGGAAGGCGAAGGTGCCGTACAGCGCGCCGAGGTCGGTGTTGCCGGCGATGACTGTGAAGCGTGCCCCGCCCCTCGACACCGACCGGACGAGGTAGCCCTCGTCGCCCACTTTGGCCAGGTCGCGGGTCGCGATGGTGCGGCCCACCAGCGGCGAACTCGTCGGCGTGCCCACCACTACCGCGCCGTCGGGGACCGTGCCGCCGTCGACAGTCGCCACTGGTGTCGGTTGGTCGAGCAGCCCGCCCAGACCGCGGACCAGTTCGTCCCGGGCGGCGCCCAGCGTGGTCTCGACGAGCTTCTCGCTGGAATCGGGGGCCATGGCGAGGTCCGTCGTGTGCCGGTGGACGGTCGTGGCGTCGGCGTTCTCGACCACGATCGCCGTGGCCGCGCTGCGGTAGTCACGCAGCAGCTTCGCGTCGTCCACCGGTACGTACCGCAGCCACAGGTCGGAGCCGTTGTAGTCGTCCGGCGACGGGGCCGCGGCGACCGGCGTGGTGGTGGCGACGGTGAGGGTGGCCGCGACGGTGGCCAATGCCGTGCCCAGCACGATGAGGGTTCGCCGTAGCCGGGGCACCGAAGCTCGGTTCATCGCCATCTCCTCGTTCGCTGGGGACGCCGTTTGGCCCGTCCCGCGAGCGCAACGACGTTGCTGGATGGATCCGCGTCGATCCTTCCCGGCGTGGCTCCGCCCCGGCAACGAGTTGTCGTTTCTTGTCGCGGGGCCGCGCGGCCCTCACGGCAGGCGGACCGCCGGGCCGGGAACGGGCCGCTGCCGCACCCACCCCGGTCGCGCCCGACCGGGGCTCGGGTTGCGGGCGGCCGTCGAGTCGCGGACCACGAGGCGTACCGGCAGGACCATCGGCCGGCCGGTGTGCCCGGGCGCGCCGTCGATCATCGTGAGCAGGTGCCGGGTGGCGGCCGAGCCCTCCGCGTAGAGCGGTGCCGCGACGGTGGTGAGCCCGGGGGTGACGATGTCGGCGGCGAGGATGTTGTCGAAGCCCACGACGCTGACGTCGCCCGGAACGTTGACGCCCATCCGGCTGAGACCGCGGATGATCCCGATGGCCATCTGGTCGTTGAAGGCCAGGACCGCCGTCGCGGGACGCGCGCACAGCTCCTGCGCGGCCCGCTCACCGCCCGCCAGGGTGGGGCTGAACGGCCCGATCTGGCGCACCTTGATCTCCAACTCCATGCCGGCTTCGAGCAGCGAGCGCCAGCGCACACCGTTGGGCCAGGATGCCTGCGGCCCCGCGACGTAGGTGATGTGGTCGTGTCCCAACTCGCCGAGGTGCTCGGCGGCCCGCCGCACGCCGCGCGGGTCGTCAGTGACGACGCACGGCACGTCGGCGAGGGCGCGGTTGAGGACCACCACCGGCCGCTGCTTGGCGACCATCCGGATGGCCGAGTCGGACATTCGGCTGCTGGCCAGCACGATGCCGTCGACTGTCGGCATGGTGCGTTCGACGGCCGCCCGTTCCAGCCGGTCGGACTCCTGGGCGTCGATCAGCACCGTGGTGTATTCGCCGTCGGCGGCCACCTCCTGCGCGCCGCGCACGATCTCGGCGTACACCGGGTTGGTGATGTCGGCGATGACCAGCGCGATCATCTGCGTACGCGACGTGGTGAGGGCGCGAGCGAGGGGGTTGGTCCGGTAGCCCAATCGCTCGGCGACCTGCCGGATCCGTTCGGCGGTCTCGGAGTTGACGCGACTCGGTCGGGAGAAGGCGCGGGACACGGTGGACGGTGAGACGTCCGCCTCGAGGGCGACGTCGTAGATCGTGACTCGCTGTCCCGGCGGCCTGGTGTGGTCGGGCATCTGCATGCTCCTCCCGGCTACGCGCCGTGATCATGGTATGGCGGCCGTGAATACTCGGCAATGCCCCCGCAACAATCCAGCGGTCCGATCACATTCGCGCGAGGCAATACATGGCAACCCGTTGCCGCCGCGCCGCGCCGGCTGCCTCAATCAGCACTGATGACACCTGGCGGAGGGAACGGCTCATGGGTATCTCGCGGCGCGGCGCTCTCCTGGTCACGGCATCGTCGCTCCTGGTGGGCACTGTCGGGTGCGGGGCACCCGAGGCCCCCGGCGACAACACTGGCGACAGCACCGGTGAGGTGCCACAGCGGCCCGGTAAGGCCGTCACGCTCAACGTCCTCGACGTGGCGGGAAACCTCCAGCTGACCCAGGGGATGATCGACGAGTTCGTCTCGAAGAACCCCGACGTGATCTCCCGGGTGACCTATTCGAAGGCGCCGGCGCCCGAGCTGGCCGGGAAGATCAAGGCCCAGCAGGGGGCGGACCGGGTGGACATCGGTCTCGTGCTGACCGGCGTCGACGGCCTGGCCGCCGGGATCGAGCAGGGGCTCTGGATCGACGTGTTGCCGACCTTCCAGGACCGCCTCGGCGGCATGAGCAACTACCTGGAGCCGGCCGCCGCGATGCAGAAGCTCGCCGGCAACGCGGGCGTCACAGTCACCTACTACCCGTCGGGTCCGCTGCTCGAATACCTGCCGTCCCGCCTGGCGACGCCACCCACCAGCGCGGACGCGCTGCTCGCCTGGGCCAGGGCCAACCCCCGCAAATTCCAGTACGCCCGGCCGGCCAACTCCGGCCCGGGGCGCACGTTCCTGATGGGTCTGCCCTACATCCTCGGCGACTCGAACCCCAAGGACCCCACAGCGGGCTGGGACAAGACGTGGGCCTTCCTCAAGGAGCTGGGCCAGTACGTCGACTACTACCCGTCCGGCACCACCGAGACGATGAAGAACCTCGCCAACGGCACCGCGCACCTGATCGTCAGCACGACCGGTTGGGACATCAATCCTCGGGTGCTCGGCACGGTGCCCAAGGAGGCCAGGATCACCCCGATCGACGGCTTCCACTGGGTCACCGACGCGCACTACGCGGTCCTGCCCAAGGGCGTGTCGACCGACACCCAGGCCGCCGTGCTGGCCCTGCTGGCGTTCATGCTCACCCCTGAACAGCAGGCGAAGGCGTACGACGAGGGGTACTTCTACCCCGGCCCGGCGATCAAGGAGGTCCAGCTCTCGTCGGCGCCGCAGAAGAGCCAGGACGCGATCCGGGAGTTCGGTCGCCCCGAGTACGACGCCCTGATCGCCGGAAACCCGACCGAGGTTCCGCTCGACGCGAAGAGCCTCGTGGCGGCGTTCAGCCGCTGGGACCGCGAGGTCGGCGGCGGCAAGGTCAAGCAGGGATGAGCGCGTTCTCCCAGCTGCGGCTGGACGGGGTGTCCCGCCGGTTCGGCGGCCAGGCCGCCCTCACCGGGCTGGACCTGACGATCGAGGCGGGGGAGTTCATCGCCCTGCTCGGCCCGTCCGGCTGCGGCAAGTCGACGGCGTTGAACTGCCTGGCCGGGCTGCTGCCGTTGACGGAGGGGAGCATCTGGCAGGACGAGCGCCGTATCGACACGTTGCCACCGGAGCGGCGCGGCTTCGGCATGGTGTTCCAGAGCTACGCGCTCTTTCCGCACCTGACGGTCCGGGCGAACATCGCCTTCGGGCTGCGGATGCGGCGGCTGCCCAAGGAGGAGACGCGCCGGCGTACGGAGGAGGCGGTGCGGCTGGTGCGACTGGAGGACCACGTCGACAAGCTGCCCGGTCAGCTCTCGGGTGGCCAGCAGCAACGCGTCGCCATCGCTCGCGCCGTCGTGTTCGAGCCGTCGCTGGTGTTGATGGACGAGCCGTTGAGCAATCTCGACGCCAAGCTGCGCCTGGAGATGCGGACCGAGATCCGCCGGCTGCACCAGTCGTTGGGGCTCACCACCGTCTACGTGACCCACGACCAGGAGGAGGCGCTGTCCCTGGCCGACCGGCTGGTGGTGCTGCGGGAGGGGCGGGTGCAGCAGATCGGCTCACCGCGTGAGCTGCACACCCGGCCCGCGAACTGGCACGTCGCCGACTTCATGGGCTACCGCAACCTGTGGCGGGGGCGGGTGGAGCAGCTCGACGGGCCCCGCGCCGCCGTCGAGTCGTCCGGCCATCGCCTGACCGGCGAGGTGGTGGGGGACCTCCATACCGGGGCGGACGCCGTGGTCGCCGTACGCCCCGAGGACATCCGCGTGGACGGGCCCGGCGAGACCCGCAACGCCATGTCGGCGACCGTCGAGGTGGTGGAGTACCAGGGCCGCGAGTTGGCCGCCGAAGCCCGCACCGACAGCGGGCTGCTGCTGCACCTGCGGACCGAGCAGCGGATCGCGCCGGGCGACCAGGTCAAGCTCGCCGTCGATCCGCAGCGGCTGCTGGTCTATCCCGCCGAGGCGTCGACGGAGCCCGAACGCCTCGCGGACGCTGCGGCGGCGACGCGGTGAGCGGGCCCGGGAGGCCGCTGACGCACTGGCGGCACCGTCTCGCCGAACGGGGCGTCGACCGTCAGCTCTGGTTGCTGGTCCCGGCTCTGGTCTTCGTCATCGCCCTGTTCCTCTACCCGTTCTTCTACGGGCTGACGCTCTCGTTCCAGCCGACCAGTGGCGGGCCGTTCAGCGACTACGCCCGGTTCTTCTCCGACTCCTACGAGCGCGGCACGATCTGGATCACGCTGCGGATCGCGTTGCCCGCCGCGCTCCTGAACGTCCTCGCCGCGGTGCCGATCGCCTACCGGATGCGCGGCCGGTTCCGGGGCAAGCGACTGGTCACCACGCTGCTGGTAGTGCCGATCACGCTCGGCACTGTCCTCACCGCGCAGGGGTTGCTGAACTTCCTCGGCCCGACCGGCTGGTTCAACCGGATCCTGCTGGCCAGCAACCTCGTCGACGAGCCGGTACGGCTGACCCACAACTACTGGGGCGTGTTCTTCTCGCTGGTGATCACCGGCTTTCCATTCGCGTTCCTGCTGGTGCTCTCGTACCTGTCCGGCATCGACCCGACCCTGGAACGGGCGGCCGCGACGCTGGGCGCGGACTGGCGTCGGCGGTTCACCCGGATCACCCTGCCGCTGCTGATGCCGGGCCTCGCCACGACCTTCTGCCTGACGTTCGTCCTGGCGTTCAGCGTGTTCCCGTCTGCCGTTCTGGTCGGCAACCCCGCCGGGGAGACCCGGGTCATCTCCCTCGCCGCCTACCAGGCCGCCTACGAGCAGTACGACTACCCGTACGCGTCGGCGATCGCCATGATCATGGGCTTCGTCGAGCTGGTCATCATCGCTGTGGTGCTGGCCGCTCGCAGCCGCTTCTACACCGGCTCCACCGGAGGCAAGGGCTGATGGCAACGACCACCCAGGCCCCACCAGCGCGGCCCTCCGCCACCAGCACCGACCGGCGGCGGCGCATCACCGCGCGCCCGGCCGCCTGGATCGTGTGGGGCGTCGTCATCTTCTTCTTCCTCAACCTGCTCGGCGTCGTGGCGTCCGTGCTGGTCAGCTCGTTCGGCCAGCGCTGGTTCGACACCTGGCTCCCGGACGGCTACACCACAAGCTGGTACGCCCGAGCCTGGGACGAGTTCGCGCTCCTCCAGGTCATCGTCGTGACGCTGGAGGTCTCCGTACTCGTCGTGGGCCTCTCGCTGGTGATCGGCGTGCCGGCCGCCTACGCCCTCGCGCGGCGCTCGTTCCCCGGCAAACGGCTGATCTTCCTCGTGTTCCTGCTGCCCATCCTGATGCCCCCGATCACGTACGGCATCCCGCTGGCGACAGTCCTCTACAAGTTCGGCCTGGCCGGGCACATGTCCGGGGTGGTGCTCGCCAACCTCGTGCCGTCGGTGCCCTTCGTCATCCTGACCATGACCCCGTTCATCGAGCAGATCGACCCCAGGATCGAGAGCGCCGCGCGCATGTGCGGCGCGGGCCTGCGGACGGTGTTCCTCCGGGTCCTCACGCCGCTGCTCGTGCCGGGCATCCTCGCCTCCGCGATCCTCGTGCTGGTCCGCACCGTGGGCATGTTCGAGCTCACCTTCCTGACCGCGGGGCCGGACTCGCAGACCCTGGTGGTGGCGCTCTACTACTCGATGTCCGCGTCCGGGATCAGGGCTCAGCAGTCGGTCGACGCCATGGCGGTCATCTACACCTCGATGATGCTCGTCCTGCTCGTCGTCGCGCTGCGCTACGTCAACCCGACGCAACTGGTGGCGCGGGTCAAGGACGAGCCGGAGCACTGAGGCCGACGCCGGCGTCGAGCGTTTCGGTCATCCGCGCATGGCGCCGCGGGGCAACGCGTCGGTCCGCCGGTCGATGCCCGGGCCGGCTGCCACCTCGTCGAGGATCTCACCCATCCGGCCCGCGACCGTGATGAGAGCGGGCAGTTTCGTCCGCAGACCGCGGTACGCCGCGGCGAGGGCAGGGTCGACCGCGATCGGCTCGGTGCGGGCACCCTCGGGATCGAGCTGGGCGACGGCCCCGGGCAGATCGGGGGCCAGGCCGATGGCGAAGAGCCCGAGCGCGGCCGCACCGAGGGCGACGTCGTCGGCCGCACCTGACGCCCGCACCGGGCAATCCAGGACCGCGGCCATCACCGCACGCCACAGCGGAGATCGGAACGCGCCACCGCTCAGGCGAACGCTGCTGACCGGTGTCAGCTCGGCCAGGCGGTCACGGACGCCGCCGAGCTGGAGGCAGACACCCTCCACGGCGGCCCGTACCAGGTGACCGCGAGAGTGCTCGCTGCGCAACCCCAGGTACGCGCCCGGCGGGACAGATTCCCCCTCCGGGGTCCGGTCGGCCAGCAGATAGGGCAGCATCACCAGTCCGTCGCTTCCCGGGGCGATCCGTTCGGCGAGAGCCAGGAGCTCGGGCGCGGCGAGCTGGTCATCGAACGCCGGGCGACTGTCGGGTTCGAGGACGCTACCGGCCCACCGTACGACGTTGCCGCCGTTGTTGACCGTCTCGCCGACTACCCAGGCGTCCTCGGTCAGCGCAGCGCAGGAGAAGGTCTCCGTGGGGTCGACGAGCGGAGCCGCGACGACCGTTCGCAGGGCGCCGGTGGCCGCGAGCGTCAGACCGGCGACGGTGCTGTCGATCGCCGCCATGCCCAGGCTGCTCGACGGACCGTTGCCCGCGCCCACGACGACAGGTGTGCCGGACGGCAGGCCGACCGCCTGCCCGGCCGCCGAGGAGAGCCGCAACACGCCCGTCGTGGGCAGGACCGGGGGCAGTTGGCTGCGGGACACCCCGACCAGGTCGAGTACGGCCGGACTCCACACTCGCCGGTGCACGTCGAACAGGCCGGTGCCGGACGCCGACGACAGCTCGGTCACCAACGTCCCTGTCAGCCGATGGACCAGGTAGTCCTTCAGGCCGATCCACCACCGCGTCGTGGCGCAGAGGTACGGCTCGTGGCGGGCGAACCAGATGAGCTTGCACAGCGGGCTTCCTGGGTGCACGGGCGTGCCGGTAACGCGGTGCAGCTCTCGGCTCTGGCCGGAGATCCGCAGTTCGCGGGCCACCTCCGCGGACCGCGTGTCACGCCCGGTCAGCAGCGGCGTCACCGGGCTGAGTGTCGCGTCCAGCCCGATCACGCCGTACCTGGGGGAGCTGATCGCGAGGGCCACGACCTCCGCCCCGGCGGTGTCGGCGACACACGCGGACACCGCCGCCAGGGTGGCCGCCACTAGCACGTCGGGGTCCTGGACGTGCCAGCCGGGCAGCGGTTGGAGCAGCGGGTACGCCAGCGTCCGAACGTGTCGGGCGGAGCCGTCCAGCGCGAACGCGCCCGCCCGCACAAGGGTGGTGCCCACGTCGACCCCGAGGATGACACGACGCTCCGGCCCCATGAGCACATGGTCGAGCGGCGTTCGGCGGGTGGGCAAGCGGTTGCGCGCAGTTGTCGTGTCGTGTGCCAAGAGAACCGGCACGCAAGAGCCGAAGCCCTTCACTCCACCCGGCACCGGACGGTCTGACGTCAGACTGAGACGTCCTCGTGCCGGGGGCACTCTGCGTTCTGGCCCGAGTTGGCGTCAGTCCTCGTCCGTCGGGCTGGGACGGTTCTTGGCGATCCAAGCTCGAACAGCCTTGCCATCCCAGACGCGGCCCATGCTCAAGGTGGCGAGGGGGTCGGGGAATCCCTTGCGGCCCACGATGATCGTGGCGCGCTGCTTGCTGATCCCACCAAGCAAGTCGCGGATCTCATCCAGCCCAAGCAGCTCCACGATCTGACGGTATGAGCCCTGGGGATTGCCTCAGGCGAAACTGGGCGAGACAATCCCTTCAGGGGTTGCCTTCGTACAACTCCCCGTGATGCCATGGGTGAATGACCCGACGCGTCACTTTCGCGGAGTATCTGACGGCCGTAGCCCTGACCCTGGCTCGCAGGCATGAGCCGGTGTGGTCATGGATCAAGTGGCGGAACGTCTGCAAGTGCGGGAACGAGTTGCCGTGTCGCGCCAGACACAAGATCCCGATCAACCGGGGTCACTGGCCGGGGGAGAGCCGATGAGCGCACACGGACCCGTCCTCCCGCTGTGGCTGTGCGAGGCATGCGAGCGCCCTTGGCCATGTCCCACACGCCGCGCAGAGCTGCTGGGGGAGTACGCCACCTCGCCGGTGGCTCTCCGGATTTACCTGGGATTGCACCTGGTGGCAGCTACGCAGGACATGTCCTGGGCTCCTGCTGACGCTGTGCACCGCAGGTTTCTCGGCTGGCTGGCATGAAGGCCGGCGACTTGTTGATCGTGGGGCGAGAAGCCAGCGTGCAGTTCATCCGCCCCATCCGGTTCCGTGTGATCCGCGTACTCGACTGGATCACCTACGACGAGTGGATCTGGCTCGACGGGTACCAGCTCGACGACCGAGGTGACGCAGTGGCGCGACGGTCGATCTTCGTCATGAAGGCAGGGTTACGCATCCAACGGCGGACCGCCCTGGCGGGTGTGCAACCGGGGCGGTCCAGTTCGCGCACTCCAGCGCGCAGCCGACCCGGTTTGGGCGCAGAAGATCGAGCCTCGCGGCGCGGGTGGTGACAGGATTGGCGCATGCCTGCTCGCGCACTGAGCTTCGGGATGGTGGCCGAACAGTACGAACGGTACCGACCGGGCTACCCCGCCGAGCTTGTCGATGTGGTGCTGACGTACCCGGGCCGGCCGATTCGTACGGCCCTGGAAATCGGCGCCGGAACCGGCAAGGCGACCCGGCTGTTCGCCGGAGCGGGCGTCACTGTCACAGCGACCGAGCCGGACCGGGCCATGCTCGCCGAGCTGCGCAAGCACGTGCCAGCAGGCGTCGAGACCGTGCGGGCCGCATTCGAGGACCTGCGGCCGGGCGCGACGTACCACCTGGTCTACGCGGCGGCGGCACTGCACTGGACGACACCGGAGGGGCGATGGTCGCGGATGGCCGCGCTGCTGGAACCCGGCGGGGTGTTCGCCTCGTTCGGCGGACCAACCCAGCTGGTCGACCCGGCGGTGGCGGACGCTGTCCGCGCCGCCCGGGCGCCCTTCCTGGAGAGCGACGAGATTCCTTCTCCCGACGGCACGCCGCCGGGGCAGGCCATGCAGTGGCCGGGCACGGAACTTCAACGCTCCGAATGGTTCACCGATGTGCGGCAGACCGTGATCGAGCGTCGGCTGACGATGAGCGCGCGCGACTACGTCGGACACCTGTCGACGATCTCGGCGTATCTCGAGCTGCCGACCTCGACGCAGGAGCAGGTCTTCCGCCAGATCGAGCGGATCCTGCCCGAGACGGTCGAGCTTTCCGCCGACATCGTCGTGCACCTCGCCCGTCGGCGCCCCGAGCAGTAGCGCCCGCCGGCGCTCAGACCAGGAACTCCTCGCGCATCCGCGCGCCCAGGTTGATCCCGCCCACCGCCCGAGGGCTGGCCGGATCGTGCACGGCGACGGTGTTGTTACGACGCATCAGCTCCCGGACCGCGGGCGGCAGCCGCGGCGGGTCGTCCATGGCCGCGAGGACCCGCCCGGCACTGACGATCAGTCGATCGGCCAGGGTGGCGGCGTCGGTGTCCACCCGCACCCGGCCGTACTCCCAGCCGGAGGTGGTCAGGTCGAGCACCTCGAACACGCGGGTCACCAGCGGGTTCGGGTCGGTCACCCGGTCGAGCCGGGGCGCCCGGTTGCCGACCACTGTGACGGCGGCGGCCACCTGCGCGTACGGGTGGAAGCCGCACGGCAACGCGAACAGCGGCCAGCGCAGGGCCGGGCCCGCCTCCTTCCACAGCGGCCGGTAGTTGCGGCGGTGCACCAGCAGCCGCCGGCCGGTCCGTCGGTGGATCTCCTGGGCCTGGGCCTGAAGGTCCACGTGGGCCTCGTCGGCGACCTGACTCACGATCCGGGTCGCCACCACCAGGCCGTCGTCACTGTCGAGCGAACCGGTGAGCGCGTCGACCTGCTCGGTGAACCGGATCCGCGCGTGGGGGCCGTACCGGGAGTGGACGTCGTGCAGCAGCGCCTGCTGGCGTCCCGGGTCGAGCTGGACCTTCCTACCGCCCAGCAATCGACGGAGCCAACGCATGTCGCCTCGATTCAGCAGAGCCGTCGCGGACGGCGGCAATGCTAGTGCGTCGACCGTCCCTCATGTTCCCAAGGGGGGTGATCGACTCCTGCCCCGGAGGCGGCGATCACCGCCGACGCGGCGTGATCAGCCCCGACTCGTACGCCCACACGACCAGCTGCGCCCGGTCGCGGCAGTGCAGCTTCGTCATCGCCCGGTTGACGTGTGTCTTGGCGGTCAGCGGACTGATCACCATGCGCGCGGCGATCTCGTCGTTGGTCAGCCCACGGGCGACCAGCTCGACGATCTCCTGCTCCCGGGCGGTCAGCACGTCGCGCCCGGCCGTCGGCACTGCCGGCGGTGGGCCGGCCACGAACTCACTGATCAGTGTGCGGGTGACGGTCGGCGCGAGCAGCGCGTCGCCGCGCGCGACGATGCTGACGGCGTGCAGCAGGTCGGCGGGGTCGGCGTCCTTGAGGAGAAAACCGCTGGCGCCCGCACGGAGGGCGGCGAACACATAGGAGTCGAGCCCGTAGTTGGTGAGGATGAGAACGCGGATCGCGGCGAGGTCGGGATCAGCGGCGATGCGCCGGGTGGCCTCGATGCCGTCGAGGCCCGGCATCTGCACGTCCATCAGGACGACGTCCGGGCGCAGGCACCGGGACAGGTGGACGGCCGAGGTGCCGTCGGTCGCCTCGCCGACGACCTCCAGGTGGTCCTCGGCGTCGAGCAGTGCCCGGAAGCCGGCTCGCATCAGCGCCTGGTCGTCGGCGATCAGCACCCGGATCATCAAGGCGTCTCCAGGCGGCGGGCGGTCATCGTGGGCCGTCCAGCGGGAAGGTGGCCCGTACGGTGAACCCGTGGTCGTCGTGCGCGGCGGTCCGCAGCGTGCCGCCCAGGGCGCTGACCCGTTCCCGCATGCCGCGGAGGCCCACGCCCGGGGTCAGCGGCTCAGCCGGCGACGCCTGACCGTCGTCGGTGACCGCGACGGTCAGCCCCGCCGGGGCGTACTCCACCTGGATGTGCGCGGTCGCGGGCCCGGCGTGGCGGGCCACGTTGGTGAGCGCTTCCTGGATGACCCGGTATCCGGCCTGGTCGACCTCGTCGGGCAGGGCCCCGCGCTGGCCGGTGACTGTCACCTGCACCGGTACGCCGACCGCCCGGGTCCGCTCGGCGAGCTCGTCCACCCGGGCCAGCCCGACCCGATCGCCGTCGGTCGGTGCGCGGAGGACGTCGAGGGTCGTACGGAGTTCCCGCATCGCGGCGCCGCTGGCCTCCTGGATCGCCAGCAGCGTTGCCGACGGCTCCTCGCCGTGTTTGCGGGCCAGGTGCACGGCGATCCCCGCCTGCACCTTGATCACCGAGATGCTGTGGGTCAGGGAGTCGTGCAGGTCGCGGGCGATGCGCAGCCGCTCCTCCCCGGCGCGCCGCAACGCCATCTCCTCGCGGGTGCGTTCGGCCTCGATGGCCCGCTGCTCGACCTGCTCCAGGTACGCCCGGCGCTGCCGCGCGACGAGCCCGGCGACGTTGGCCGCCACGAACCAGCCGAGCAGCAGGGCCGTCCGCTCGGCGACCAGCTGGCCTGGCCGGCCGGCCGGCGCCATCGAGATGTCGCGGGCCAGGAAGCTACCGAGGAAGGCGAGGCTGGCCACGGCGGCGGCCGACCGGTGTCCCTGCCAGGCGCTGACGTAGACCGCGCAGAGGACGGGGAACGCGGCGGACACCCCGGGGTGCACCCGGACGTGAACGGCCAGCATGGCGACGGTGACCACGCCCAGCGCCACCACCGGGTAGCGCCGGCACGCCGCCAGGGCCACCACAGTGGCCAGGACCAGGGCGACGTCGAGCACCTCGACCGGTGCGGCGTCCGGGGTGAGCACGGCGTTGCCGAGCAGGAGGAGGCCGAGGGCGAGACCGCCGAGGGCGTACGGGAGGTCGCGGCGCATTGTCGCACTGTAGAACGGCAGTCGTCGCTGGAGCATCCCGCGCGCGTGGTACCTGCGGCGTACCACGGACGCGGTATGAGCGGCGGGGCAAGTGTCTGCGGCGGCACGACGCTTTCCCGGCCCGCCGGAACAAGCATCGAGCCCATGACATACCGCTTCTTCACCCCCACGCCGACGAGAGCGGCCACGGGCCGCACCGCGGCCGTCTACCAACAGTTGCGCGACGACTTTCTCGGGCCGTTGCCGACCTTCCAGGCGCTCTCGGCAGTGCCGGAGGTGCTGGCCGCGACCTGGGCGCTGATGCGGGAGGCGCTGCTCGCCGGGGACGCGCCCCGGGTCGACCGCGAGCTCGTCGCGGCTACGGTGTCCCGGGCCAACCACTGTCAGTTCTGCGTCGACGCCCACGTGCTGCTGCTGCACGCGCTGGGCGTACCGAAGCTGGCCGAGGCCGTCGCCCGGGGCGAGACGCCCCCCGAGCCGAGGCACGCCGCGCTCGCCGGCTGGGCGCAGGCGAGCCGCAGCCCCAGAGCCGCCGACTGGACCAGCACCCACGGCCCGGAGATCACCGGCACCCTGCTCGCCTTCCACTTCATCAACCGGGTCGTCTCCGCGTTGCTCGACAGCGATCTGCTCCCCGGCGGCCTGCAACGCTCCCCGCTGGTGCGCTCAGTCGGGGGCCGGCTCTACGCCAGGGCGGCCCGGGAGTCCAAGGAGCCCGGCCGAAGCCTTCCGCTCCTCGACGCCGACCCGACGGCATCACCTCCCGCCTGGGCGGGGGACAGCCCGGTGGGCGTCGCCTACGCGTCGCTGCGGGACGCCGCCGTGCGGGGTGGGGATCTGCTGCTGGGCGACGTGGCGCGCGAGACCGTCACGGCCACCGTGCGCTGGGAGGACGGGCGGTTCCCGGCCCGGCCCGCGGACTGGGCCGTCGATCTGGTCCGGGACGTCCCGGGCAGGGACCGCATCGGGACGCGGATCGCGTTGCTGGCCGCGTTCGCGCCGGCCGCGATCAGCCCGGGCGACGTCGCTCTCTGGCGGCTCTCCCACCCCGCCGACGCCGACCTCGTGCGGGTGGTCGCGTACGGGGCGATCACCGCCACCGATCACGTCGCCCTGGCCCTCGCCTCGGCGCGCCTCTAGGAGGTAACCCATGCGCAAGGCTCTCGTCATCGTCAGCGCCGTGTTGCTCGTCGCGTTCGCCGTGCAGTTCGTCCTCGCCGCAGTGGGCGGGTTCACCAGACCCGCAGGCGAGGACGCGTACGCGCTGCACAGCGTCAACGGCATGGCGGTCATCCCGATTCTCACAGTGCTCACCGCGGTGTTAGCCGCACTGGCGAAGGCGCCGGGAAAGATCATCGGACTGGCGATCCTGCCGATCGGCCTCGTCATCCTCCAGCCGCTCATCGCCATGCTGGCCGAGGCGTCCACCGACGCGTCGGGTGTCAGCACCCCGCTCGGCCTGACCATCGGTGGGTTGCACGCGCTCAACGGAATCATCGCTGTGCACGTCGTGGTCGGCGTCCATCGAGCGGCGCGACAGCTGGCCGCCCCGGCTCCCGTCGCCGCGGCCCGGCTGGCCACCCGGGAAGGAGAGCCGGCGTGACCACCGGATCGCTGCTCGTGGCCGACCTCGTGATCGCGGTTCTCGCTGCCGCCGCCTGGCTGGGCGGTGGCGCCGCGTCCGCCGCCCGCCGCTCCTCCTGCTCGCCGGAGTCCTCGGGGAGCAGCCCGGCCAGCGCGGCGAGCAGGGTGCTCTTCCCAGCCCCCGAGGGCCCGAGAAGCAAAAC
>NZ_JBEZGJ010000050.1:0-40051 GCF_040649965.1 Micromonospora sp. NPDC048843 | reverse complement strand
GCCGACCCACCACCGGACGCCCCCGAGCAGATCGACAACGGCGACTTCAGCGCCGGGGTGAGCCCCTGGTTCTCCTTCGGCACCGGCGCGCTGGCGGTCACCGACGGCCAGCTCTGCACCACAGTCGCGGGCGGGCTGGCCAACCCGTGGGACGCCGGCATCGGCCAGGACGGTGTGCCGCTGATCGCCGGCGCCGAGTACACCCTCGGCTTCGCGGTCTCCGCCACCCCCGGCGCCGCGGTCAAGGCCGTGTTGCAGCTTGGCAGCGCCCCGTACACCACGTACGCGGCAGTGGACGCCACAGCGACCGGCACCCTCCAGCGGGTCGAGCAGACCTTCACCGTCCCGGACGACAACCCCAGCGCCCAACTGATCTTCCAGGTCGGCGGTTCCGCCCAGGCGCAGACCATCTGCCTGGACGACGTCTCGCTGCGCGGCGGCGAGCCGCCCGAGCCGTACGAGCCGGACACCGGGCCACGGGTGCGCGTCAACCAGGTCGGCTACCTTCCCGGCGGCCCGAAGAACGCCACTGTCGTCACCGAGGCCACCGCAGCGCTGCCCTGGCAGCTACGCAGCGCCGCCGGTGCCGTCGTGGCCAGTGGCACCACCACCGCCCGCGGTGTGGACGCCGCCTCCGGGCAGAACGTGCAGACTGTCGACTTCTCCAGCTACCGCACTCCAGGCACCGGGCTCACGCTCACAGTGGACGGCGAGACCAGCCACCCGTTCGACATCTCCGGCGCCCTCTACGACCAGCTGCGCTCCGACTCGTTGCAGTTCTTCTACGCCCAGCGCAGCGGCATCGCCATCGACGGTGACCTGATCGGCGACGAGTACGCCCGACCCGCCGGCCACCTCGGCGTCGCCCCCAACCAGGGCGACACCAACGTGCCCTGCCAGCCAGGTGTCTGCGACTACTCCCTGGACGTGCGCGGCGGTTGGTACGACGCCGGCGACCACGGCAAGTACGTGGTCAACGGCGGCATCGCCACCTACCAATTGCTGAACACCTTCGAGCGGACCAGGACGGCGGCCACCGCCAACGGCGGCGCGGAACTCGCCGACGGCACGCTGCGGGTGCCCGAGCGAGACAACGGGGTGCCGGACATCCTCGACGAGGCCCGCTGGGAGCTGGAGTTCCTGCTGCGCATGCAGGTGCCCGCCGGCAAGCCGCTCGCCGGCATGGTCCACCACAAGATCCACGATCAGAACTGGACCGGGCTGCCCCTCTCGCCGCAGGACGATCCGCAGCCGCGCGAGCTGCACCCGCCGTCGACAGCTGCCACCCTCAACCTGGCCGCCACCGCAGCCCAGTGCGCCCGGCTCTTCGCCCCCTACGACGCGGCGTTCGCGACCCGCTGCGGCACTGCCGCGAAGACCGCCTACGCCGCGGCCAAGGCCCACCCGGCGGTGTACGCCAGCCCGACCGACGGCACCGGCGGCGGCGCGTACGACGACAGCAACGTCACCGACGAGTTCTACTGGGCGGCGGCCGAGCTGTACCTGACCACCGGGGCGCAGAACTACCTGGCCGACCTGACCGCCTCGCCGCACCACACCGGAAACGTGTTCGACGCACGGGGCTTCGGCTGGCAGAGCGTGGCCGCGTTGGGCCGCCTCGACCTTGCCACAGTGCCGAACGGGCTACCCGCCGCCGACCTGGCCCGGGTTCGCGCCTCGGTCACCGCCGCCGCCGACACGTACCTCGCCGAGCTGCGCCGGCAGGCGTACGGGCTGCCGATGCCCGGTGACGCCAACAGCTACTTCTGGGGCGGCAACAGCAACGTCATCAACAACGCCGTGGTGCTGGCCACCGCGTTCGACCTGACCCGCAACCCCGTCTACCGCGACGGCGCCGTACAGGCCATGGACTACATCCTTGGCCGCAACGCCCTGAACATCTCCTACGTCACCGGGTGGGGAGAGCACGCCGCGCAGAACCAGCACAGCCGGATCTTCGGCCACCAGCTCGACCCGAACCTGCCCCGACCGCCCGCCGGCTCCCTCGCCGGTGGCCCGAACGCGGCCCTCCAGGACCCGTTCGTGGCACAACTGCTGGCCGGTTGCGAGCCGATGTTCTGCTACGTCGACGACATCAACTCGTACTCGACAAACGAGGTGGCGATCAACTGGAACTCGGCGCTGACCTGGATCTCCTCGTTCCTGGCCGACCAGGGTGACGCCGGCGCGGTGCCGGCCACCACCTGCACGGCGCGCTACACCAACTACGGCGCCTGGCAGGGCGGCACCGGGTTCACCGGGCAGCTGACCATCCAGAACACGGGCACCGCGGCCATCAACGGCTGGAGCGTGCGCTTCGCGTTCACCGGTGACCAGCGGGTACGCGAGGCGTGGCTGGCGAAGGTCGCCCAGTCCGGCGCGACGGTGACCGCGCGCAACGAGTCGTACAACGCCAAGATCGCACCCGGCGGCACTGTGACGTTCGGTTTCAACGCGACGACGGGCGGCGGCGCCAACCCGGGCCCCGGCCTGGTCACTGTCAACGGGGCGGCCTGCTCGCTGACCTGACCGACGCCCTGGTGCCCGCCCGGGGAGGGGCGGGCACCAGGACCGCACGACGCGCGGCCGGCGGGTCAACCGCCGGCCGCGTTGTGCTTCGCCACCAGGCTCGGGAGTTCGTCCAGTGAGTCGATCCGGAACAGGCACCGCTCGGCCACCGTGGAGGGGTCGAGGATGTGTCCCCACGGACCGCGTCGGATCAGGCACGTCTTCATGCCCGCCTCCAGGGCCGGGCGCACGTCGTTGTCGGGCCGGTCGCCGACGTACAGGATCGACGACGCGACACCGCCGCCCGCGGCGACGACCCGCTCGAAGAACGCCGGTGACGGCTTCGCCACACCCCACCCGTGCGATGTGCCGATCACGTCCACCGCAAGGTGGAGATCGCGCAGGGTCGCCTCTGCATGAGCTGGCTGGTTTCCGGCCAGGCCCACGAACAGGCCCTGGTCCTTCAAGGACTCCAGGCACCCCCGCGCGTCCGGGTAGAGATCCTCCTCGGCGAACGACTCCGGCTGGCCGGCAGCCTCGCGACGCTGTAGCTCGATGGTGAGATCGAAGTCGGGCCGAAAGACCCGGAACGTTTCCTGATAGTCGAGACCCCGGGCGATCACCGCGCCGAAGACCGCCGAGAAGGTGTGCCGGGGCACCCCGAGCCAATCGGCCCAGGCAGCGAACTCGCGGGACTCGTCGAGAATGGTCCCGCCAACATCGAAGATGACAGTGTCAATCATGTCCGTCCCCCGTTGACGCTCGCACCGTCGGTGAAGAATAGACGGGGGTACGCACGACCAGCGGGCTTCGACGATCAAGCCGGACGCGCAGCAAACCGGTGGATCAGACGCGCCGAGTGAGCCATGGTGACGCGATGGATGACGGTGATCTGGCTCATGGTGATCCAACTGGCGCGGAGCGTCGGGTGTGGGCGGCGATGCCGGCGGGGTCCCGCAGCGCACTGTCCGGGATGTCCGGCGCGGACCTGCGCAGTCTGCTGTTGAGCGTGGCCCGCGACCGGGCGGCGACCACGCGACCGTCCGAGGTGGTACGACGGTGGCGCGAGGACCGCTTCGTCCGCCCGGCCCGTGCCGACCCGCGCGTGCTCGCGCGGGTGGAGGCCCGGATGTGGCAACTGCTGCCCGCCGACGTCGCCGGGGTGGAGCTGTCGCCGGTCGTACCGGTCGGCACCTGCTCGGCTGTCGCACCGATCAGCCAGAACAGGATCGTCACCACGATGCGCGCCAGCGAGGTGCTGAGCGATCCCACAAACGCCCTCGCCATCGAGGCGGCCGTACGTCGCCGCCGAGAGAGCGAGGTGCACCTGGCCGCTGCCCATCGGGTGCTGCGGGCGCAGGACTTCGGCGGCGACGCGTCGGCGCACTTCCGGCTCTTCGCCCTGGTGTCCAGCGCCCGGGACACTGGCTCGGGCGACACGCAGGCCCGGTTGCTGGTCCGGCATCTCACCTACTGGCGGACCGTCCTCGCCGAGCTGGCACCGACCGCCGCGCCTCGGCTGCACGTCACCACCTTCGACGATGAGGTCGTCCGGGAGCGGCTGGCCGACACCGTTCGACCGGCACTCGACGCAGGTGTGGTGCCGCTCGTGGACGAACCGGAGCGGTCTCGCGGTCGCGGCTACTACACGGGCTGCGCCCTGCGGATCACCCTCCTGGACGGCAGCCTCGAGATCGGCGACGGAGGCCTCACCGACTGGACCGCCCGGCTGAGCGGTGACGCGAAGGAGCGCTGCCTTGTCTCCTGCCTCGCCACCGAACGTCTCGTCGACGGCATCAGCCGCTGAGCCCGGCCTCGGCGAAGGCCACAGTGGGCGCCCCTTTGCCGCTGCCGGATGCCGGTGAGCTTAACCTGCGACCGAGCCAGAACTGTCGTACACCTGTTCTATTGTCGGTCCATGTTGGAGGAGTTGGCGCAGGCGGAGGCGGCGGTCGCCGACTGCCTCGACGCGCCGGCGTGGGCTCTTCCGGCGCACGACCTCGTCGCGGCAATCGACGCCACGCACCGACTCGAGCAACGCCTGGCCGCGGTCAAGCTGGCCCTCGTGCGGGAGCTGGACGGTCGAGGCATCGCGACCGCGCAGGGCGCGTCGTCGACAGCCGTGTGGCTGCGGGACCGGTTGCGCCTCAGGGTCGGTGCTGCCCGGCGGCTGGTCGAGTTGGCTGCGACGCTCGTCGCCGCCCCAGCCGCCGTGCGGGACGCGTTGGCCAACGGGGAGGTCGACGTCGAGCAGGCGCGGGTCATCGCCGGCACTGTCGAAACCGTCCACACCGCCGCCGGGGCAGAGGCCGCCGACAGGGCGGTCGGCGTCCTCGTCGGCTGGGCGGCGCAGTTCGACGCCACCCTGCTGCGCAGGCTCGGCACCCGCATCCTCGATCACGTCGCCCCAGAGGTCGCCGACGCGGCCGCCGAAGCGGCGCTGCGGGCCGACGAGTCGCGCGCCGCCCGCGACCGACACGTCACGATCAGCGAACAGACCGACGGCCGGCTACGCCTCACCGGCATCCTCGATCCAGAGGCTGCCGCGCTGCTCCGCACCGCCATCGGCCCTCTCAGCGCACCCACCGGGCCGGACGAAACACGCACCGCCGGGCAACGCCGCCACGATGCCCTCGCTGATGTCTGCCGACTCGCCCTGCGCGGTGGCGAACTCCCCGACCATGGCGGCGACCCCACCCAACTCGTCGTCACCACCAGCTACGACGGGTTGGCGCGGCAGCTGGGCACCGGCGCTCTCGACACCGGCCCGCATCTCACTCCCGCGGCTGTGCGCCGGCTTGCGTGCGACGCCGCCGTCCTACCCGCTGTCCTCGGCGGCGCCGGCCAACCACTCGACGTCGGGCGACAACGCCGGCTCATCACCGGCCCGCTACGCCGCGCCCTGGTGCTACGTGATCGAGGCTGTGCCTTCCCCGGCTGCGACCGCCCACCGCGCTGGTGCGACGCCCACCACATCCGACACTGGGCCGACGGCGGCGACACCAGCCTGGCCAACGCCGTCCTGCTCTGCGGCCACCACCACCGGCACCTTCACCGTGGTGAGTGGGCCGTCCGGCTCGGCGGCGACGGTCGCCCCGAGTTCGTTCCGCCGGCATGGCTGGACCCCGAACAGCTCCCCCGCCGCAACCAGTACCACCTACGGACGTGACCTCTCAGCCGATCTCCTCGTCGACGAAGCACCAGCGCCAGGCCTCTCCCGGCTGCGCCGAGCGGATCACCGGGTGGCCGGTGGACGCGAAGTGCTTGCTCGCGTGCTGGTTCGGCGACGAGTCACAGCAGCCGACCTGCCCACAGCTCAGGCAGGTGCGCAGGTGCACCCAGTAGGTGTCGCCGGTGGCGACGCAGTCCGCGCACTCGTCGGGGGTACGCGGCTCGGCGGCACCGGCCTCGGTCAGGTGCTGACAGCTCACTTCTCAACCTCTCGCAGCAACGACTCTTCAAGGTCCAGGTCACGGTAGGCCTGCACCAGCACTTCCTCAGGGATCCGACCGGAGTCCCGGGCCGCCCGGAACACGTCCCGCTCGGCGTCGATCATCTCCTGCCGCAGCCGACCGTACGCCTGCGACGGGGTCTCCCGCTCGTCGCCGCCGAGTCGTTCCCACGCCATGTTGGTGCGGTCCTCCACCGCTCGGCGCAGCCGGTCCACCACCGCATCGGGTGCGCTGTCGGCCAACTCGTCGAGGCGGTCCTGCGCGGCCTTGCTGGCCTGCTGCTGCACGGCGGCCGCGGAGAGCGCGTCCTGCACCGGGTCGTCCTGCGGCAGCTTCAACCGGCGGGCGACCAGCGGCAGGGTGGCGCCCTGGCCGACCAGGGTGAAAACGATCACGGCGAAGGCCAGCCAGATCAACAACGCCCTGGGGTACGGCTCGTCGCCGGCCAGGGTCAGCGGCAGGGCCAGCGCGGCGGCCAGGGTCACCACGCCCCGCATACCGGCCCAGCCGATGATGATCGGGAACTTCGGCGACGGCCGGGCGTCACGGCGGCGGACCCGGGGGACCAACCGGGCCAGGTAGGTGGCCGGAAAGAGCCAGACGAAGCGGGTCAGGAAGACGGTGGCGAGCACCGCGAAGGTGATCAGGACGAGCGAGCCGATTGGCTCGTCGAGGTCGCGCAGCACCTCCCGCAGTTGCAGCCCGACCAGCAGGAAGACCAGGCCCTCCAGCAGGAAACGGACCAGCCGCCAGAACGCGCCGATCTGCAACCGGGACGCCGCCGACAGCAACTGGGGCAGCTTGTGCCCGAGCACCAGACCGGTGACGACCACAGCGACCACACCGGAGGCGTGCAGGTGTTCGGCGGTGAACACCACAGCGAACGGGATGATCAGCGACAGCGCGTTGTCCAGCAACGGGTCGGTGATCCGCCGATGCAGAAAGCCGAACACCAGCGCCCCGAGCGCCCCGATCAGGATGCCGCCCCCGGTGGATCGCAGCACCTCGATGGCGATCTTGTCGGCGCCGACGGTCGAGCCGACGGTGGCCATCGTCGCGACCCGCAGCAGGACGAGCGCGGTAGCGTCGTTGACCAGGCTCTCGCCCTCGAGGATGGTGACGACCCGGCGGGGCAGCCCGACCCGACGGGCGACGGCCGTGGCGGCCACGGCGTCCGGTGGGGCGACCACCGCGCCGAGGGCGAGGCAGATCGCGAACGGCAGCTGCGGCAACAGCAGGTGCAGCACCAACCCGACCACGAACGCCGTGAACAACACCAGGCCGACCGCGAGCAGCAGGATCGGCCGGATGTTGTTCTTGAACGCCGGCACCGAGGTCTCCAGCGCGGCCACGTAGAGCAGCGGCGGCAGGATGCCGACAAGCACCAACTCGGGGTCGAGTTCGATCTGCGGGAAGCCTGGCACGAACGAGAGGGCCAGACCGAGGACGACCAGCACGATCGGCGCGAGCAGACCGAGCCGGCGGGCCAACGCGGCGCCCAGGGTGGCGATCGCCAGGAAGACGACGACCGGAAACAGGCTTTCCATGGGGTACGAGCCTAGGGGAACGCCTGTTCGGGCCTCGATCAGCCGCCCGGGCGCAGCTTCGGCAGCACCTCCGCGCCGAACGCGTCGATGAAGCCGCGCTGCTCCTGCCCGACGTGGTGCAGTGCGATCTGGTCGAAGCCGAGCTGCGCGTACTCCTCCAGCCAGCCGACGTGGCGGCCCAGGTCCGCCGACACGTTCACCACCTCGGCGACCCGCCGCGCCGGCACGTCGGCGGAGACCACGTCGAAGTGTTCGACGGTCTCCAGGTCCCAGCAGACCGGCGGGGCGAAGACGTTGCTGCGCCACTGGTCGTACGCGAGAGCCTCGGCCTCGGCCTGCTCCCTCGCCCAGGAGACGTGCACCTGGAGGTGCAGCGGCCCGCGTCCGCCAGCGTCCCGGTACGCGTCGATCATTTCGCGCAGGTGCTCCACCGGGGCGTTGACGGTGATCAGCCCGTCCGCCCATTCGGCGCACCAGCGGGCGGTGGCCACGCTGACGGCGGCGCCGACAAGCGCGGGCGGCTGCTCGGGACGGGTCCACAGCCGGGCCCGATCCACCCGGACCAGGCCGTCATGGCTGACCTCCTCGCCGGCCAACAGGGCCCGGATCACGTCCACGCACTCGCGCAGCCGGGCACTGCGCACGTCCTTGCGGGGCCACGGGTCGCCGGTGATGTGCTCGTTGCTGGCCTCGCCGGTGCCCAGAGCCGCCCAGAACCGGCCCGGGTACATCGCGCCGAGGGTGCCGATCGCCTGCGCGATGATCGCCGGGTGGTACCGCTGACCGGGCGCGTTGACAACGCCGAACGGCATGCCGGTGGCCTGCAACGCCGAGCCCAGCCAGGACCAGGCGAAGCCGGACTCGCCCTGCCGGGCGCTCCACGGGGAGAAGTGGTCGGAGCACATGGCGGCGTCGAAGCCGGCCCGCTCGGCGTGGATCACCGCCTCCAACAGGGCGCGTGGACCGATCTGCTCATGCGAGGCGTGAAAACCGAACGACGTCATGGGCACACTTCCTACCCACGACGGCACCGGCTGACGCGTGCCGCGCCCCGAACTACTCGGCGTGCGCGCCAGCGCCGGCCGAGGCGGCGCCCTCGCCTACCCAGACCGTCTTGGTGTTGCAGAACTCCCGCATGCCCAGCGCCGACAACTCCCGCCCGTACCCGGAGTTCTTCACACCGCCGAACGGCAACTCGGGGTACGAGGTGGTCATCCCGTTGATGAAGACGTTGCCGGCGTCCAGGTCGGTGGCGAAGCGCTCCTGCTCGGCCGGGTCCCGGGTCCAGGCGTTCGAACCGAGGCCGAAGCTGGTGCCGTTGGCGACCTCGATCGCCTCCTCGTACGACGAGACCCGGAACAGGCCGGCGACCGGGCCGAAGACCTCCTCGGACCACATCCGCATCTGCGGGGTGAGGTCGGTGACCACTGTCGGCGGGTAGAACCAGCCGTTGCCGCTCGGCGGCTCGCCACCGCAGAGCACCGTCGCGCCGTTGTCGGCAGCGTCGCTGACCTGGGCGTGCACCTCGTCGCGGCCACGCTCGCTGGCCAGCGGCCCGACGTCGGTGTTCGGGTCCATCGGGTCGCCGACGCGCAGCGCGGCCATGTTGGCGGCGAACTTCTCGGCGAAGGCGTCGAACACGTCGGTGTGCACGATGAACCGCTTCGCCGCGATGCAGGACTGGCCGTTGTTCTGGCAGCGGGCGGTGGTGGCCACCTCGGCGGCCCGGTCCACGTCCGCCGAGGGCATCACCACGAAGGGGTCGCTGCCGCCGAGTTCGAGGACGGTCTTCTTGAGCTCCCGCCCGGCGATCTGCGCGATGGACCGGCCGGCGGGTTCGCTGCCGGTCAGCGTCGCGGCTCGTACCCGGGGGTCGCTGAGGATGTGGTCGACGGCCTCCGAGTCGACCAGCACCGTGGTGAAGGCCCCCTCGGGGAAGCCTGCTCGTCGGAACACGTCCTCCAGCAGCAGCGCGGTCTGCGGCACGTTCGAGGCGTGCTTGAGCAGGCCGGTGTTGCCGGCCATCAGCGCCGGGGCGGCGAAGCGCATCACCTGCCAGAGCGGGAAGTTCCACGGCATGACCGCGAGCACCACGCCGATCGGCTGGTAGCGGATGAACGCCCGGATGGCCTTCACGGCGTCGGCGTCGGCGGGCTCGTCGGCGAGGAACGCGGGGGCCTTGTCGGCGTAGAAGCGGGCGGCGGTGGCGCACTTGGTCACCTCGGCCTGCGCCGCGACGTACGTCTTGCCCATCTCCGTGGTCATGATCCGGGCGATCTCGTCGCGCTCGGCGTCCAGCAGGTCGGCCGCGGCGTTCATCCACTGGGCGCGCTGGCCGACGGTCGTCGCCCGCAGCTGGTGGAACGCGAGGTCGGTGCGCTCGATGGCGTCGTCGAGTTGCTCGGTGGACATCGCCTCATAGGTCTTGAGCACCTGTCCGGTGGCGGGGTTGGTGGTGGCGATGTGGGGCATTGCGTCCTCCTGTCACTCGAACAACGAGTGTCGTACGCCCGGCTCCTCGCGGCGGCGGGCGGCGCGGCGGCGCTGGATCACGACCAGGTCGACCACGGCGACCACGGCGAAGATCGCGCAGAGTACGCCGAGCCAGGCGATGCCGGCCCAGAACGCCAGCACCGCGAAGAGCACCATGATCACCAGCCCGAAGCTGGCGAGGGTGAGCCGAAGGTTCAACGCGCTGTTCGCGTGGCCGACCGTGCCACGGGCGCGCCGGGGCTGCGATCTCGTCATGCCCAGGGACCTACCCCCGATCGCCAGCGTTAACCGGTCTCGGACACGTCGGTCAGTCGCGCCAGGCACCGCGCGACGCCGCCGCGGCGGCGTACGCCGAGAAGTCGCGCGGGTCGCGACCGGTCAGCCGGCGGACGGTGTCGGTGGGCTCCGCGTGGCCGAGGTCGCGCAGGGCCGCGAAGGCCGCGATCTGTTGCTCGATCTCCTCGGCGGGGACGCCCAGCGGACCCAGCGCGGCCCGGTAGTCGTCAGCCGTGCCGAGGTGGCGCACCGGTCGGCCCGCCGCTCGGCTGATGGTCTCGGCTGCCTCAGCGAAGGTGATCGCCCGGGGCCCGGTGACCTCGTGGACCTGGCCGGCGTGCCCGGGCTGGGTGAGGGCGGCCACCGCGACGGCGGCGATGTCGCCGGCATCGACGAACGCCTGGCGCGCCCCGCCGACCGGCACGGTGATCTCCCCGGCCAGCACCGCCTCCCGGAACACTCCCTCGTCGAAGTTCTGGTCGAACCAGTCCGCTCGCAGGATCGTCCAGTCGGCGCCGGCCTCGCGTACCGTCCGTTCCGCGGCCAGCAGACGCTCGTCGCCCATCGTCTCGATCGCCCGGCTGGACAGCAGCACCACGTGCCGCACCCCCTGCTCGACTGCCAACCGGACGAGGGCCGGCTCGACAGGCTGGCCGTCCGGTGCCATCAGGTAGGCACCGGACGCGCCCGCCAGCGCGGGCGCCCACGTCGACTCGACCGACCAGTCGAAGCGCACCGGGCCGTTGCGGGAGGCTGCGCGGACCCGGACGCCCAGCGCCCGCAGTCGGTCGGCCACCCGTCGCCCGGTGGTGCCCGTCGCACCGAGCACGAGAATCGCTCTGTCGGCCATGCCCCGAGTAGAGCATCGACCCCCGACAGGTTCCGACCGATCGCCGGCGAGACCGGGCGGCACCGGGGTGCGCTGGTGTGCTCGATTACATCCGTTCGCGCCGCGGCCGTCGTCGACCGCAGGATGGGCGCATGTCAATGACCCTCGCCGTGCCGGTGACCGTCTCCATCGCCCGCCGCGTCGATCCCGGCCGGGCCAGCGAGATGGTGGCCTGGATGCGGGCCGGCACCGCGCTGGCCGAGGCGTTCCCCGGGTTTCTCGGCGCCGGCTGGGTGCAGAGCGGCCCCGGTTCGCCGGAGTGGCACATGCTCTACCGCTTCGCCGACGCCGAGACGCTGCGCCGGTGGGAGGAGTCGCCGCAGCGGCACTGGTGGCTCAGCTCGGCACAGGGCATCGTCGAGCACACCCGGGTCGAGCGGCGCACCGGGATCGAGGGCTGGTTCGACAGGCCGCTGGAGCACTCGGTGGACCCGGTGGAACCGGCCCCGCCCGCGTCGCCGCCCCGCTGGAAGCAGGCGGTGACCATCTGGCTTGCGTTCTTCCCGCTGAGCCTGACCGCCACCCTGCTGACGAGCCGCTTCCTCGACGCGGTGCCGCTGGCGGCCCGGGTGCTGCTGATGACGCTCTGCCTGACCCCGCTGATGACCTATCTGGTGCTGCCCCGGATCACCCGGGCGTTGCACTGGTGGCTGCACGGTCAGCGGGCACCGTGGCGGGACGCATAGCACCCCGACGGCTTCCGCGTGGGCACTCTGCCGCATACCCGACAGCAACTTCCCGGCCCACCACATCCTGCGCATAGAGTTACCGCGCTGTCGCTCTGTGCTGCGGGAACGGGAGACGTCATGCCTCGACGCTGGGTGGCCGCACTGGCCTGTCTCGCGGCGCTTGTCGCACTGGCCTGCGAGGGCGGCAACTCCGCGGAGCCCCGCCCCACCACGACCGCCAGGCCGACGACCGGGCCCGGCGGCATCGCCGCCCTCGGCGACTCGATCAGCACCGGCTTCGCCTCCTGCCTGGTGCTCACCTCCTGCGAGCGCAACTCCTGGTCGACCGGGGACGGGCTGCGGGTGCAGAGCCACTACCGGCGGCTGCTCGAACAGAACCCGGCGATCCGCGACCGGACGTACAACCATGCCCGTCCCGGCGCCCGCGCGGACGCCCTCGTCGGTCAGGCCGAGGCGGCGGTACGCGACCGCGCCGACTACGTGACAGTGCTGATCGGCGCCAACGACGTCTGTCGGGGCGGGGTGGACGCGATGACGCCGGTGGCGCAGTTCCGGGCCGACGTCGACCGGGGGCTGCGGGTCCTGCGGACCGGCAGGCCGAAGGCACGGGTGCTGGTGGTGAGCATCCCCGACCTGTACCGACTCTGGGAGGTCGGACACGACGACGCCCGCGCGACCCGCGCGTGGCGGCGGGGCATCTGCCCGGCCCTGCTGGCCGAGGCGACCTCGACCGCACCCGCCGACCGGGCGCGCCGGGCCGCCGTCCGGGAGCGGATCGACGCCTACAACGCCGAACTGAAGGCGGCCTGCCGGGCGTACGGATCACGGTGCCGGCACGACGGCGGCGCGTTGCACAAGGTCCGGTTCACCCTGGACCTGCTCAACCCGCTGGACTGGTTCCATCCCAACGCCACCGGCCAGGGCCGCATCGCCGAGGTGACCTGGCGCTCCTCCGGGCTGGCCAGCTGACGACCCCGATCGGCCCGTCAGGGTTGGCGCGGCTCCGGGACGGCGTTGCCGCGGGAGCCGTAGAGGCCCCGAGACCGCTGGGCGAGGTCCTTTGTGGCCGACGAGTTGGCCCAGGTGCCGAGCACGATGGCCGCACCGGGGACGATCTTGGCGACCATCCGCTTCGCGGCCCGGACGCCGGCCATCTGGGCCAGCCGAATGCCGAGTTGCAGCATGACCCGACCGAGCGGACGCTGCCCGCCCAGGCCGAAGAGCGCGTCGGCGCGTTCCCGGCCGGCGGCCACGCCGAGCGCCAGCCGGGCGCTCTCGGCGACCTTGTGCACCCGCTGGAGCACCAGCAGGTCGGTGGCCCGGTCGTTGTGCAGGGGGTCGACGTCGTACGCGGCGGCGATGTGCAACACCATCCGCGCCTGGGTCCAGGCCAGCACGCCCACGTCGATCACGGCGCCGGGCAGCCCGGCCACGCCGGAGACCGCGCCGGACAGTCGGGCCAGGTTGACGAACTTGCGGGCCGCCTGGTCGGCAAGGACGTCGGCGGAAACTCCGGGCTGCTCGGCCCGGGCACGGGCGGCCCACTGCACGGCTTCCGGCCCGAGGCGGCGCACCGCCTCCAGGGCAAGGTGCTCCGGCGCGTACTGCGGGTCGTCACGCATCCGGTCCCAGAGCCGGGCCGGCGGACCCTCGGGGGCGTCCACCGGCCCGGCCGGCAGGTCGACGGACGGCTGCGGAGTAGGGGCGGCGGGCTGACCGCCGACGTGCGGAGTGTCGGTCACCAGGTCTCCCCAGGGGTGGAAACGGTGGACAGGGCGGCCGATGGAGCGGTCAGCGGCGGCGGTTGGACAGCCGGGAAGCCAACCCCTTCAGCTTCTGCTGGTTGCCCGGCTTGGCCATCTCGCGCCGGCCCCGGTCGACCAACTGCTGCCCCTTCGGCGATTTCAGAAACGCGCTGATCCGCTGCATCAGTGACATAACGTCCTCCTGTCGATGGTCCCGTACTCATGTGTACCCCGAACCCGCAACACAAGTACCCGGGATGCGACAGCCTCAACCCTGACCGTCCATAGTGGGCGGAAGGTTACCGCCCCGCCGGCACGATCGCGTCAACGACCCGGGTGGCCCGCCACTCGTGCTGCTGGTAGTGCTCGGGGTACGCGGAGACCTGCACCGCCTGGGCGGCGTCGGTGAGCCGCATCCGCTGCCAGCCGGGCACCTGCTCCAGCGCGCTGAGGAACTGCCGGGTGGCGAACTCGGGGTCCATCAGCCGCCCCACCGGGCCCCAACCGCTGCTGGAACGCTGCTGGAACAACCCGACCGAGTCGTGGTCCCAGCCGACGCCCTGGTGCGGATAGTCCTGCGACTCGGGCAGCACGCCGCTGGCCACGTTGTAGAGGTTGCTCTCCTGCATGGCGGTGGCCACCGCGATCACCAGACCCCGGCGCGGCACCCCCATCTTGCGGCCGGCGCGGACGATCGCCTCGGCGTTCTCCATCTGGTCCTCGTCCAACCCGGCGACGGGCGCCGGGTCGCTCGGGCGAGCCGGGACGACCTTGCGGGTCGGCGCGCTGGTGTCCGGGTCGGCGGGGCTCGCCGCGGCGGACTGGGCGGCGGAGGCGGAGGTGCTCGGGGCAGCCGTGCGGTCGAGGGAACGTGAGGCGCGCTGCTGCTCGGCGCGCTGCGCCAGATCGGAGCTGGAGAGCGATCCACTCCGGGTCGCGGCGTCGGCGTCCTCGTTGCGAACCTGGACGACGGCGGTCAGACCGAGGCAGCACACCACACCGGTGGCCAGCGCCAGCTGTGCCCGGCGTCGACCGGTCAGGTCCCGGGCGTACGCCCGGAGCCGGCTCGCGGCGGTTGTCCGTTCGGTTGAGGTGCCATCCTCCGTATCGGCAGTGGGCCTGCTCGGGGCGTACGGGTCGTCGAGGGTGCCGTCGTCACGCATCAACCGAGGCTAGGCAGGTGGCAACCCCGATCACGCACGGTGATCACGTGGCGCTCGACACAGATCGGAGCCGCACTGGTGGACGACCTGGGCGGGGTGACCCGCCCGGGGAACGGACCTCGCGTACCGGATGAAGCTGGCGCCGCACGCGGACCGGCACGGTGCCGGACACTACCGAACATTCCACCTCCGAGCCTGACATGATCGACAAACTCGGCCTTTGGGCCGAACCGCCGCTCGGCCGATCGGCCATGAGGCTCGGCCTGGTGGCGTAAACAGCCGATTAGTCCGGTCACGCCCACCACCCGGCCAACGGATCGCCCGACGCAGGAATGCGCCAGGATGGCGGGTACGTTGCCCGAACGGGTGCCCTCCGTCGCGACGGCGCCCCGCAGGCACATTTCAGGGAGGTCCGCACCGGTGCTCGACCCACACGAGCTCTACCAGCTCACCGACGATCTGCCCGACCTCGGGCAGCCGGTCCTCATCCAGGCCCTCACCGGGTTCGTGGACGCCGGAAACGCCAGCCGACTGGCGCGTGAGCAGCTACTCACCTCGCTGGAGGGTCGGCCGATCGCCACGTTCGACGTCGACCAGCTCTTCGACTACCGATCGCGACGACCGGTGATGACATTCGTCGAGGACCACTGGGAGAGCGTCGACGCGCCCCAGCTGGAGCTGCACCTCCTGCAGGACGACGACGAGACCCCGTTCCTGCTGCTCACCGGCCCCGAACCGGACCTGCAGTGGGAGCGCTTCGTGGCCGCCGTGGCCGGGCTCGCCGCCCGGCTGGACGTCCGGCTCACAGTGGGGCTCAACTCGATCCCGATGGCGGTCCCGCACACCCGGCCGACCGGGGTGACAGCGCACGCCACCCGCCCCGAACTGATCGCCGGCTACGAGCCCTGGTTGCAACGCGTCCAGGTGCCCGGCAGCGTCGGTCACCTCCTGGAGTTCCGCCTCGGCGAGCAGGGCCGCGACGCGCTGGGCTTCGCCGCCCACGTGCCGCACTACGTGGCGCAGACCGAGTACCCGGCCGCCGCCGAGGTGCTGCTCACCTCGGTGTCGCGCAGCACCGGGCTGCTGCTGCCCGGCGACGGGTTGCGCTCGGCCGCCGAGGTGGTCCGGGTGGAGATCGACCGGCAGGTCGCGCAGACCGAGGACGCCGCAGCCCTGGTCCAGGCCCTGGAGGAGCAGTACGACGCGTTCGCCCGGGGTCGGGGCGAGAAGAGCCTGCTCGCCCCGGATGCCGGCCCGCTGCCCACTGCCGACGAACTCGGCGCCGAACTGGAACGGTTCCTGGCCGAACAGACCCGTCCCGGCGACACCCCGGGCAGCTGACCGGGCGTCGCGGCGTCGGATACGGCAGGCTGGGGGCATGCGCCTGGCGACCTGGAACGTCAACTCGGTGAAGGCCCGCCTACCCCGCCTGCTGGAGTGGCTGGCCGACACCGGGCCGGACGTCGTCTGCCTTCAGGAGACGAAATGTCCGGACGGTGCCTTCCCGGTGACCGAGGTCGGCGAGCTGGGCTACACAGTGGCCAGCCACAGCGACGGCCGGTGGAACGGGGTGGCCATCCTGTCCCGGGTCGGGCTGGGCGACGTCCGGGTCGGGTTCGCCGACGAGCCCGGCTTTCCCGAGCCCGAGGCCCGGGCCATCTCCGCCACCTGCGACGGGGTGCGGGTCTGGTCGGTGTACGTGCCCAACGGCCGGACGCCGGACGACCCGCACTACGCGTACAAGTTGGCCTGGTTCGCGGCGCTGCGCGACGCGCTGGACGCCGAGTTGGCCGGCGGGTTGCCGCTGGCGGTCTGCGGCGACTTCAACGTCGCCCCGACCGACGCCGACGTCTGGGACCCGGCGGTCTTCACCCACTCCACGCACGTCACCCCGGCCGAGCGGGCAGCCCTCGCGGCGCTGCGCGACCTGGGCCTCAGCGACGTCGTGCCGACCCCGATGAAGGGCCCACACCCCTTCACCTACTGGGACTACCGGGCCGGCATGTTCCACCAGAACAAGGGCATGAGAATCGACCTGGTGTACGCGTCCGCGCCGTTCGCCCGAGCGGTCCGCTCGGCGTACGTGGACCGCGAGGCCCGCAAGGGCAAGGGCCCCTCCGACCACGCGCCGATCGTGGTCGACGTGGACCTGGTCCCGGCGGTGGAGACGTTCTGAGCCCACCCGGTCGTTCCCACTGCCGGTCCGATGCCACGGGCGGCCGCCCCGGTGCCGCGTCCGCTGGCTAGGGTGGGCAGATGGCAGTCGTGAAGATCAACGCAATCGACGTTCCGCCCGGCGGCGGCGCGGAGTTGGAGAAGCGGTTCGCCGCCCGGGCCGGCACCGTGGAGAACTCCCCCGGTTTCCTCGGCTTCGAACTCCTCCGCCCGGTGGCCGGCGAGACCCGCTACTTCGTCTACACGAAGTGGGAGAGCGAAGAGGCGTTCCAGGCGTGGGCCGCCGGCCCGTCGCGCGCCGCCCACGCCGCCGCCCCCGGCGACAAACCCCGCCCTCCGGTCTCCACCGGCGCCAGCCTGCTGGAGTTCGAGGTGGCCCTGCACGTCCCCCAGCCCTAGCAGGCCTCGCGGCCGGCCTCTCAAAACCGGACGAATTTCCCCGCCTCGACACGTCGCCAGGCAGCAGTTTCCCCGGAAGTACGCGGATCTTGGCCATGCAACGACGGGTTCGGGGCGGTTCGGGCGCGTCGAAGCGGGTATCGAGCGGCACCCGGCGCCTTGATCGCGCTCGATCCTGGATCTAGTCCCCTCCTCTCCACCGCGAGGCCACTACATCCTTGTTCGAGCACGACCTTGACCGGACCCGGCGACGCAGTGGGGTGCCCGCCAGGGCGGGCCTGCCCTGGCGGCTTGACAGTCACCGCTTCTAAAAAATGACTGAGCCGATTTCCGCGGTCAGCTCGATAGCCCAGTCAAGCTGCGGACAGTCGTTGCGACCGCGGCACTCCAGGCACCCGCTGACGCCGAGACGGGGTCGATCTCAGGGCTTGCGGGAGGACTGGAGGGTGGCGAAGGCGATGACGTTGTCGGCGTAGCCGGTGCGGCCCCCGATGAACTGCCCACCGCAGGTGATCAACCGCAGCCCGGGTGGCCCGTAGTTGCCGTAGATCCGCTCGGCGGGCAACTGGTCCTTCGGGAAGTGCTCCACGGTGTCGACCCGGAACACCACCACCGACTCGTCCGCCCGCGCCACCTCGATCAGGTCGCCGGGGTGCAGCTTGCCCAGGTCGTAGAAGACCGACGGGCCGGTCTTCGTGTCCACGTGCCCGACGATCACCGCCGGGCCAGGCTCACCGGGGGTGGGCCCCCGGTCGTACCAGCCGGTCTCGTTGTGCCGTTCCAGCGGCGGTACGGCGATCGAGCCGTCGCGCGCCTGCCCGACGGGTGCCACCGGCGCGGTCACCTTGATCGCTGGCACGGAGAGGCGCACCGGGCGACTGGCCGACAACCCGACCGACTCACTGCGGGCCGGTCGGTCACCGCCGGTCGGGGCCAGGTCGAACGGGCCCACCGAACGGCCCAGCCCCGCCCCGGTGGCGAAGACCCCAGCCAACACCAACACCACTGCCAACGGTACGGACCAGGGGCTGCGGCCGGAGGGACGACTACGCCGGGGGGCGACGGCGGTCGCCGGACGCGCTGCCACCGAGGGGCGGTCGGGATCCGGCGGGCGCTGGGAACGCGACGAGCGTTCGGGACCTGACGGACGGTCGGAGTCCGGCCAACCGTCGTCCACCGGCAGCCGAACGTCATCGGGCGGCAAGGCGGGACGGCCGGCGAACGGCTGGCGGGCAGCGTCCGGCGGCGAGGCGGGACGACCGGGCGACGGCGGGCGTGAACCCGCCGGCGGCGGCGTGGGGCGGAAGATCGTCATGGCGGGCTCAGCGACGCGCGGCGGCTCGGGGGCGGCGCATCGCCATCACGGCGAGGATCAGCCCGCTGATGATCAGTGCCGCGCCGCCGGGCAGCAGCAGCTTGCCGGTGATCCCGCCGCTGCTCCCACCGAACCCGGTCGCCGGACCACGGCTGGGTTGGTTGGGGATCTTCTTGACCACCTGGAGCATCGTCGAGGCGGTCTCGCCGTCGCGGCACTCCAGCTTGACCCGGTAGTTGCCGGGGCGGGTGCGCTCGCGGACCATCGGCGCGGCGGTGAGCACCCCGTGCTGCGGCTGCACGCCGACCGCCCCGAAGGCGTCGGAGACCACCGTGGCGCCCACCGAGTTGTCCCGACAACTGGCCCGGATGCCGACCAGGTAGCCGGGCTGCACCGTGCTGGGGCTCACCTCGACGAAGATGTCCACCGCCGGCGTCGGTTGAGGCGCTCCGCCGGGCGGCCCTCCGGGCTGCGGTGCCGGCGCGACGGCGACAGCCCGCTCGGGCGCGGCGAGGGCGGGTGTGGTGGCCAGCAGGGGGCCGGCCAGCACGGTCACCAGCGACAGGGTCACGACGCCGCGGGTCACTGTCACGATGCCCCCTCTCGACGCCGTGCGGCCGGGTCGGGCGGTGGAGCACCCGACCTGCCGTACCAGTTGGATCCTCTCATTTCCGGTCGCACATCACATCCGATCCGCCGGCGGCGTCGCGTACGCTCGGGTCGCTGTGACCGCCACCGAACATGACCCCGCCGTCCCGCCCGCGAGCCGGACGATCCGCACGTTCCACCCCCGCCGGGGTCGGATGAGCGACCGGCAGACCGACGCGCTGAGCCGGCTCTGGCCCGCGTACGGCCTGGATGTGCCGGACGGACCTGTGCTGCCCGTCGACCTGGCCGACCTGTTCGGTCGCCGGGCGCCAGTGGTGCTGGAGATCGGCTCGGGCATGGGCGACACCACCGCTGCGATGGCTGCCGCCGACCCGGATCGAGATTATCTGGCGGTCGAGGTGCACACGCCGGGAATCGCCAACCTGCTCCACCTGGTGGAGCGCGGTGGCCTGCGCAACGTACGGGTGGCGGAGGGCGACGCGTTGTCACTGGTCAACGGCTTGCCTGAGGGCGTGTTGGACGCCGTGCACATCTTCTTCCCGGACCCGTGGCCGAAGTCCCGCCACCACAAGCGGCGGATCATCCAGCCGACGCACGTGGCGCTGCTGCGGTCCCGGCTGCGCCCCGGCGGCGTGCTGCACTGCGCTACCGACTGGGCCGAGTACGCCGAGGCGATGCGGGAGACGCTGGAGGCCGACCCGGAGCTGGTGGACACGTACGGCGGCTTCGCGCCGAGACCGGCGCACCGGCCGGTGACGAAGTTCGAGCGTCGGGCGATCACTGCCGGTCGGCCGGTCGCGGACCTGTTGTACCGCCGACGGTGACCGACGAAACGCCCGAACAGGAGCAAAGCGGAGCGTTCGGGACGCCCGGACGGGGATCCGGTGCGGGCCGGGTTGGCGTACCGGGGCATGATCCAGGCACCATGGACAGGCTATGACGCTCACCGCCGCGCTGCCGACAAGCGCCGACCCCGACACCCTCTTCGACGCGTTCGCCAGCTGGGCGAAGGAGCGCGGCCTCGACCTCTACCCCCATCAGGAAGAGGCGGTCATCGAGATCGTCTCCGGCGCCAACCTGATCATGAACACGCCCACCGGCTCGGGTAAGAGCCTGGTGGCGATCGCCGCGCACTTCGCAGCCCTCGCCGACAGCCGGACGACCTTCTACACCGCGCCGATCAAGGCGTTGGTGTCGGAGAAGTTCTTCGCGCTCTGCGAGGTCTTCGGGGCCGAGAACGTCGGCATGCTCACCGGCGACGCCAGCGTCAACGCCGACGCCCCGATCATCTGCTGCACCGCGGAGATCCTGGCGAACCTGGCGCTGCGCGAGGGCACGAAGGCCGACGTCGGCCAGGTGATCATGGACGAGTTCCACTTCTACGCCGAGCCCGACCGAGGCTGGGCGTGGCAGGTGCCGATCATCGAACTGCCGCAGGCCCAGTTCATCCTGATGTCCGCCACCCTGGGGGACACCACCCGCTTCGTCGACGACCTGACCCGGCGCACCGGGCGCCCGACCGCCGTCGTGCGCACTGCGGAGCGTCCGGTCCCGCTCATCTTCTCGTACGCGATGACGCCGCTGCACGAGACGCTTGAGGAACTGCTGGAGACCAAGCAGGCGCCGGTGTACGTCGTGCACTTCACCCAGGCCGCGGCGCTGGAACGTGCCCAGGCGCTGACCAGCGTCAACGTCTGCACCCGCGCCGAGAAGGACATGATCGCCGAGGCGATCGGTGGTTTCCGGTTCACCGCCGGCTTCGGCAAGACCCTGTCCCGGCTGGTCCGGCACGGCATCGGCGTGCACCACGCCGGCATGCTGCCCAAGTACCGCCGCCTGGTGGAGACCCTCGCCCAGGCCGGCCTGCTGAAGGTCATCTGCGGCACCGACACCCTCGGCGTCGGCATCAACGTGCCGATCCGCACCGTGCTGTTCACCGGCCTGTCCAAGTACGACGGGGTCCGCACCCGGCTGCTGAAGAACCGGGAGTTCCACCAGATCGCCGGGCGGGCCGGCCGGGCCGGCTACGACACCATCGGCCGGGTCGTCGTGCAGGCCCCCGAGCACGTCATCGACAACGAGAAGGCCCTCGCCAAGGCCGGCGACGACCCGAAGAAGCGGCGGAAGGTGGTCCGCAAGAAGCCGCCGGAGGGCTCGATCGGCTGGGGCCAGCCCACCTTCGACCGACTCGTCGACGCCGAGCCGGAACCACTGACCTCCAGCTTCCAGGTCAGCCACTCGATGCTGCTCAACGTCATCGGCCGGCCCGGGGACGCGTTCACAGCGATGCGGCACCTGCTCACCGACAACCACGAGGAGCCCGCCGCGCAGCGCCGGCACATTCGCCGCGCGATCGCCATCTATCGGGCGCTGCGCGCCGGCGGGGTCGTCGAGGAGCTACCCGAGCCGGACGAGACCGGCCGGCGGATCCGGCTCACCGTCGACCTCCAGCTCGACTTCGCCCTCAACCAGCCGCTCTCCCCCCTCGCGCTGGCCACCATCGAACTGCTCGACGCCGAGTCCCCGTCGTACGCGCTCGACGTGCTGAGCGTGATCGAGTCGATCCTCGACGACCCCCGGCAGATCCTCTCCGCGCAGCAGTTCAAGGCGCGCGGCGAGGCGGTCGCCGCCATGAAGGCCGAGGGCATCGAGTACGAGGCCCGCATCGAGCTGCTCGACGAGGTGACCCACCCGAAGCCCCTCGCCGAGCTGCTGGAGGCCGCGTACGAGATGTACCGGCAGGGGCACCCCTGGGTCGCCGACCACCAACTCTCCCCAAAGGCCGTCGTCCGCGACATGTACGAGCGGGCCATGACCTTCACCGAGTACGTGCAGTTCTACGGGCTGACCCGCTCGGAAGGTCTCGTCCTGCGCTACCTGGCCGACGCGTACAAGACGCTGCGCCAGACAGTGCCCGAGGACGCCAAGACCGAGGAGCTGATCGACCTCATCGAGTGGTTGGGCGAGCTGGTCCGCCAGGTCGACTCCAGCCTCATCGACGAGTGGGAGCGCCTGCGCAACCCGTCCGACGTGGCCGAGGTCGCCCAGGCGCACGCCACCCTGACCGATCGGCCACCGGCGGTGACCCGCAACGCGCGGGCGTTCCGGGTGTTGGTGCGCAACGCGCTGTTCCGACGCGTCGAGTTGGCCGCGCTTCGCCGCTGGGACCTGCTCGCCGAGTTGGACGCCGAGGACGGCTGGGACTACGACGCGTGGGCCGACGCCCTGGCGCCGTACTTCGAGGAGTACGACTCGATCGGCGTCGGGCCGGACGCCCGAGGGCCGGCGCTGCTCATGATCGAGCAGGGGCGGGAACGGTGGACCGTCCGCCAGAGCTTCGACGACCCCAACGGCGACCACGACTGGGGCATCAGCGCCGAGATCGACCTGGCGGCCTCGGACGAGGTCGGCGCGGCGGTCGTGCGGATCACCGACGTCGGCCAGCTCTGACCTGTCGATCGGCGCGGTGCCGACCGGCGGCGCCCGGCCGAGGAACCAACAGTGCCGGCGTACGCCGGGCGGCCACGTCCTCGATCCAGCCGAACAGCAGCACCGCCCCGGCGGTCAGTAGGCACACCCCGGTCAGTCGCAGCGCGATCGAGGCCACCGAGTTGTACGGGAGCATCGGCGCGAGCAGCAGGAACATCCCGAGGCTGGCCGGGATGTGCCAGAGGTAGATGGTGACCGCTCGAGCGTTGACCACCCGGAGCACGGCGCCCAGCGGCACCCGGCCGACGAGCCGGGGCTGCACCCTCAGTAGCACTGCGACGAGAGCCATCGACCACAGTGTGGTGCCGCCCGCGATGTGGTTGAGGTCGACGGCCCGGCCGGTCACCATGGCGGCCACCACCCAGGTGCCGCCCACCCCGGCGAGGCCGGCCACGAGGCACCCGTACCAGCGCCACGGGACACGGTGCAGCAGCCGATCATGGTGGGCGAAGCCCATCAGCCAACAGGACAGGTAGGCGGCGACGAAGTAGCCGGCGTGCACACCGGTCAGATGCATCCCGACCGGCAGCGCGGTGGCGACACCGATGCTGGGCCACGGCCAGCGGCGGAACAGCCACAGCAGCACCGGCGAGAGCAGCACCAACCACAGATAGGTGACGACGTACCAGAGCCCGATGTGGAACACCCAGGCCCAGGACTGCCCACCCACCGGCGGCACCCGCAGGGGTAGCACCCACCAGAGCAGTTCAGCCCAGCCGGCCACGCCACTCGGCAGTGGACGCCACCCGACGGAGAGCACCGCCAGTGCGATCGCGCCGAACGCCCAGTACGGCAGCAGCAGCCGGCGCAGCCGTCGGCGCACGGCCGATGCGCCGTGCCGGTCCAGTGACGCCGCCATCAACGAACCGGCGATGCCGAACATCAGACCCATCGCCGGCACCAGCAGGCTCAGCCAGATCCAACCGGTGACGTGGAAGATCACGACGCGGACGAGCGCGATCGTCCGCAGCAGGTCCAGGTAGCGGTCCCGGTCGGCTGCGGGGTCGGCGGCCTGGACGGTGCGCACCGCCGTACCCCTGCCAGGGATGACAACCCTGGACGCCTCGTCGATGACCACAACGCACAATAACGCCACAAGTACGACAAATAACGCAGCATCGCGAACGCGAGCAAGACAGCGTTCCGCCCTCCGGGCGGCTGTTCCTCTGATCAGCCAGCCTCCCCAACCGGCAGGCCGACGGATGCCAGACGGTGAACCAGATCCGTCAGCGCCGACCGACCGGCGGCGCCCCACGACACTCGCCCAGCCGGGCGATTCGTCCGGTTGCCAGGAGGCGGCACACCCTCTCAACTTCGCTGGGCAATGTCAGACCCGTCGATTAGAATGTATGTACTAATAAAGATCCTGACCTGGGAGGACGCCCGTGACCGCGCCCGCCTCGACGCCCCTCACCCCCTACGCCACACTGCTCGGTTTCACCCGCTACGTCGACCGCACCGGCCCCACCAAGGCGACCTTCGTCGGCGGGCTGCGCAAGCAGCGCGCCAGCCGGTCCGGCTTCAACCCGCACGGCCAGTTCGTCAAGGCGCTCAAGGCCGACATCGCCTTCCACACCGGCGGCACCCACCTGGCCGGGGTGGCTGACATCGTCAAGCCACGATGGCGCCCGCTCTACCAGACGCTCGTCCCCGGCGCCACTACCTGGCTGCACTCCCTCGGCGAGCCGGCCGCCGTCGATCTCGCCCAGACCCGCGACGCCCTGGCGATGCTGGGCGATCTGCCCGTCAAGATCAACCCCCACTTCGGAGTACGCCACGCCGACGGCCGCGCCGAAGCGGTCCGCCTGCACTTCGACGAGGCCCCACCGAGCGAGGAATCGGTGCTCGCCACCCTGCACCTGATGGCCCGACACATGGACGCGGTGCTTCCGCACGCCGAGCCGGTCCTGGTCGACGTCCGCCGCGGCCTGGCCCACCGCATGCCCACCGACGCCAAGCCCGACCAGATCGAACGATGGCTCTCCGGCGAAGCCGCCGCCTTCCGCGCCATCTGGTCCACCGCCGCCTAACCCACCCCCATTCCCACCCCCTCCACCTCACCCGCCCACCTCATCCGCCCAAGATCCGCGCAACTTCGGGGATGCTGCTGTCTCGCGTCGCGGCGAGGCAGCAAGAAGAGCGAAGTTGCGTGGATCTTGGCGGTCCGCCCTGGTTCAGGGGTTATCCACAGGGGCTGCGGGTGAATGCGAACGCCGGTCATGGTGTCTGTCATGCCTGTTCCCCCACGACGGCCGGCGAGCCTTCAGGGACGCGTCTTTCGCGGCTCCCGCGTCGTTGCCCAAGGCCTGTTGACCCGGACAGAGCTGCGCAGCAGGGCGTGGCGTCCGCTGTTCCGGGATGTCTACGCTGATGCTCGGCTGGCGGTCACCCACCGCACTCGTTGTGCCGCCGCGGCACTGTGGGTTCTGCCATCAGGCGCGGCGATCGCTGGTCGCAGTGCGGCGGCGCTGTACGGCGCGGCGTCGGTCGCCGACCACGAGCCCATCGACGTGCTCGTGCCCGCCGGCAAGCGGTTCGGTCCGGTCTCAGGGCTCGTCGTGCACACCGGCGCGATCACCACGACCGACGTCGCCGTACGTCAGGGCATCCCGCTGACCACGCCGACGCGCACCTGTTGGGACCTGGCCCAGTGGCTGCCAACGGAGGACGCCGTCGCCGTCGTAGATCGCCTTGCCAGACAACAGCTGGTGGCGCTCCCTCGACTGCGCGCGGACTCCCGAACACGGATCGGCAACCGGGGTTGGAAACGGATGGCGCGTGTGGCTGAGCTGGCCGACGCGGGCGCGGAGTCGATCCCAGAGTCCCGGCTCCGCGTGCGGATAGTGCTCGCCGGGGTGCCGACGCCCGTGACGCAATTCGTGGTCGAGCGCGATGGGAGGTTCGTGGCCCGTCTCGATCTGGCGTGGCCGCACCTCAAGGTCGCCGTTGAGTACGACGGGTTGTGGCATGACGATCCCGAGCAGTTCCATCGAGACCGACGCCGCCTCAACCGACTGCTCGGTGAGGACTGGATCGTCCTGCACGTCACGGCAAAGCGGTTTCGCGAGGACTTCGACGGCTTCCTCGCCGAACTCCGTCGAGCCATCCGGTCCCGCTCCCGCTGACGCAGGCAAAGACCTCGGACGCTCCAAGATCCGCGCAACTTCGGGGATCCTGCTGCCTGAACAGCTCAGGAGTCAGCACTTTCACCGAACTTGCGCGGATCTTTAGAGGTCGGATGTGCACCACGCCGGCGGGCGGTGCTGGTGGGGTGTCAGGCGGCAGGGAGGTACTTGGCCAGGTCGTCGAGGATCTTGTTGGCGGCGCCGACGCCGATGCCGGTCATCCAGACCTCGTCGGAGACGGGGTACGCCTTGCCGGCCTTGACCGCGCCGAGGCCCTTCCACAGCGTCCCGCCGGCGACCTTGGTCTGCTCGGCGGCGGCCTTGTCGCCGTACGCGGTCACGAAGATGACATCACCGTCGACCTCGTTGACCCGCTCGGGGCTGACCAGGTCGAAGCGCTTGTCCTCCTTGTTGGCGAGCAGCTGCCGCTCGGGGCGGCCCAGGCCGGTGTCGCCGATGACGATGCCGGAGAACGAGTCCGGGCCGTACACCCGGATGTTGCCGGGCAGGAACCGCACGATGGAGACCTTGCGCGCGGCGGCGTCGCCGAGCGTCGCGCCGAAGTCCTTGGCCCGCTTCTCGTACGTGGCGAGCAGATCCTTGGCCTGCTGCTCACGGCCGAGCGCCTTGCCGTCGAGGAGGAGGTTGTCCTTCCAGGTGATGCCCACCTTGTCGGTGAACACGGTCGGCGCGATGGCTGCCAGCTCGTCGTAGAACTTTTCCTGGCGGAACTTGCTGCCGAGGATGAGGTCCGGCTTCAGCGCGTTGATCGCCTCCAGGTCGGGCTCGGTGAGCACCCCGACCTCCTTGATGCCGGCGAGCTTGTCCGCGCCGAAGTAGGTGGGCCAGCTCTTCGCCTCACCTGCGGTGGCCGCGCCGACGGGCGTGATGCCCAGCGACAGCGCCGTGTCGATCTTGTCGGTGTCGAGCACGACGACGCGCTTGGGCTCGGCCGGGACCTTGGTGGTGCCCATGGCGTGGGTGATCTCCCGGGTGTCCCCGGTGGTGGAGCCGGCGACCGGGTCGCTCTCACCGCAGGCGGTGAGGCCGGCGCCGAGGGCGACGGCCGCGGCGAGAGCTGCGACGAGACGACGCATCAGAGTCCTTTCGAGGGGTGCGAGCCGGCGAGCGGGTTGGCCGCGTCGCCGGTGGAGGGTCGGGCGTCCGGTACGGACGCCGTCGACGAATCGGGGTCTTCCGCGCCGGCGGGCGCAGCGGCCGGGTCACCAGCGCCACCCGGCGAGGCGACCGCGCCGCCCGACGCGGCAGCGGGAGCGGCAGCGGGAGACGGAGCGTTGCCGCCGGTGTAGGCGGGCACCACCAGCGGTGCGCCGGTCACCGGGCAGGGCACCACCACGCAGGCCAGCCCGAAGACGTCGCGGACCAGGTCGGCGGTGAGGATCTCCCGGGGTGGTCCGGCGGCGACCACGGCGCCGTCGCGCATGGCGACCAGGTGGTCGGCGTAGCGGGCGGCCTGGTTCAGGTCGTGCAGCACGGCGACCACTGTGCGGCCTCGCTCGGAGCGCAACCGGTGCAGGAGGTCCAGCACCTCCACCTGGTGGGCCAGGTCGAGGAATGTGGTCGGCTCGTCCAGCAGCAGGGCGTCGGTGTCCTGGGCGAGGGTCATGGCGATCCACACCCGTTGCCGCTGACCGCCGGAGAGGCTGTCCACCGGTCGGTCGGCCAGGTCGGTGACGTCGGCGAGGGCCATCGCCTGGTCCACCGCCGCGCCGTCCTCCGACGACCACTGCCGCCACCACCGCTGGTAGGGCTGTCGGCCGCGCCCGACCAGGTCCGCCACGGTGACGCCCTCGGGCACCAGCGGGCTCTGCGGCAGGACGCCGAGGCGGCGGGCTACCTCCCGGGTCGGCAGGTCGCGGATGGCGGTGCCGTCCAGCAGCACCGTGCCGCGGCGGGGAGTGAGTAGCCGGGCCATCGTGCGCAGCAGTGTGGACTTGCCGCACGCGTTGGGCCCGACGATCACTGTGAACGCGTCGGTGGGCAGGTCGAGGTCGAGCCCGTCGAGCACGGTCCGCTCGTCGTAGCCGGCGACCAGGTCGCGGGTGGAGAGCATCACACGACTCCTTGAGGCGTCACGACGACCGCCGCCGGCCACGCAGCAGCAGGAAGATCAGGTACGGGCCGCCGATCGCGGCGGTCAGCACACCGGCGGGTAGTTGGGTGGGTGCGAACAGGCGCCGGCCGGCCAGGTCGGCCAGCACCAGCAGGAGTGCGCCGAGCAGCGCCGCGCAGACCAGCGGTGGTCGTTCGGCGCGTACCAGGCGACGGGCCACCTGCGGGGCGACCAGCGCCACGAAGTCGACGGCGCCGACCTGGGCGGTGACCATCGCGGCGACGAGTACGCCAGTACCGGCGAGGCCGATCCGGCGGGCCACCGGGCGCAACCCGACACCCCGGGCGGTGTCGTCGTCCAGGGCGCTGCTGTTCAGTGCCCAGCCGGCCCAGGCCAGCACCGGCAGCAGCACCAGCAGCGTGCCGGCGATCCAGGCGGCCTCGGTCCAGCCCTTGCCGGCCAGCGTGCCGATCAGCCAGATCTGCGCGCGCAGCCCGTCGATCGGGTCGGCGGTGAGCATCACCACCTCGGTGAGCGCCCGGAAGCCGAACGCGACCGCCACCCCGGCGAGCACGAACCGCTGCGCGGCCAGCCCGTGCCGGGCCCCGAGAGCGAACAGCAGCACCGCCGCGAGCAGCCCGCCCACCAGCGCTGTGGGCGCCACCAGCACCGCGGCCATTCCGCTGGTCAGCGCCACTGTCGCGGCGAGGCCGGCGCCCTGGGTGATGCCGATGACGTCCGGGCTGGCGAGTGGGTTGCGGGCCACGCTCTGGATCAGCGTGCCGGCCACGCCGAAGGCGGCACCGGCCACGGCCGCCAGCACCACCCGCGGCAGCCGAAGATCAAAGACCACGAGGTCGTACGGGGTGCCCGCTCCGGAGAGGGCGCGCAGCACGTCTGCCGGGGCGACGTACGGGGTGCCCAGCGAGAGGCTGAGGACGACGGCCAGCAGGAGCAGCACGGTCAGCACGGCGGCCACCAGTACCGCGCGTCGGCGAATCAGCAGGCTGACCGGGCCGACGCGCAGCAGCGAGCGCCCCGGCACGCCGCCACGGACGGCACCAGCCGAGCCGGCGACCGACAAGCCAGCCGAGCCAGATGAGTCAGACGAGCCAGCGGGGCCGGGCGAGCCAGCGGGGCCGGAGGAACGGCGGGTGGTGGTCACGCGGTCACCACCCGGGCGCGGCGGACCAGCACGGCCAGCAGTGGCGCGCCGATCAGCGCGGTGACGATCCCGGCCGGGATCTCGCCGGGCGGGGCGACGAGCCGACCGACGATGTCGGCGGCGAGCAGCAGCGCCGGCCCGAGCAGGGCGGAGACGGCGAGGGTCCAGCGGTGGTCCGCGCCGACCAGGGCGCGGGCCAGGTGCGGCACGGCCAGCCCGACGAACGCGACAGGTCCGGCGGCGGCGACCGCGGCGCCGGTCAGCAGCACGGCGGCGAGGCCACCACCGAGGCGGACCAGGCCGATCCGGTGGCCGAGACCACGGGCCACGTCGTCGCCGAGGGCCAGCGCGTCCAGGCCCCGGGCCACCAGGGCGGCCAGCACCAACCCGACGAGGACGAACGGCAGCACCTGCGCGGCGACCGACAGGTCCCGGCCGGCTAGCCCGCCGACCACCCAGAAGCGGTACTCCTCGAAGGTGCGGGCGTCGATGCTGAGCAGCGCGTACACCCCGGAGGCCAGGCTGGCGTCGAGCGCCGCGCCGACCAGCGCGAGGGTGACCGGGCTGGCGCCCTCGCGGGCGCGGGTGGCGATGGCGAAGACCAGCAGCCCGGCGATCAGGGCCCCGGCGATGCCGAACCAGACGTACCCGGCGAGCGTGCCGACGCCGAAGACGGAGATCGCGAGCACCACCCCGAACGACGCGCCCGCGCTGATGCCGAGGATGCGCGGCTCGGCGAGGGGGTTGCGGGTGAGCGCCTGGAACAGCACCCCGGCCACGGCGAGCGCGAGCCCTACCGCGAGGCCGAGGGCGGTCCGGGGCATCCGCAGCTCACGCACGATGGTGCTGGCGTCGCCGCCGTCCGGCGCGACGAGCGCGTGCCAGACCTGGTCGACGCCGAGTTGTCGGCTGCCGAGCGCGAAACTGGCCAGCACTGTGAGCAGGAGCACCAGCGCGGCCGCGACGGTGACGGCCACCCGGCGGCCGGTGCGGGTGCCGGACCGGTTGCGGGCCTGAGTCGGCCGGGTGGCGAGGGTGGTCACGAGTCTCCTGCACGTTCACGCTTAGGTTCGCCTAACCTTAGCCGCTCAGTTGAGGGCCACCTAACTGGCGCTCATCGATCCGCGGCAGGCTGAGCAGGGCAGACGCCCGCGCGAAGGGGGCCGCGCGCCTACTGTTGGCTCATGCGATTCGACCAGCACACGGTCGTCCTGCTGACCCGGCCGTCGGATCCGCCGGAACTGCCGCAGGACGCGATCGACCGGTTGCGGGACGCGCACCTGGCCCACCAGGCGGGCCTCGTGCAGCAGGGGCTCGTGCTCGCGGCCGGGCCGTTCCTGCACCCCGACGACGAGCAGCTGCGGGGCTTCGTGGTGCTGTCCATCGCCCCGGACGAGGCCCGCGCGCTGTTCGCCAACGACCCCGCCGTGCGGGCCGGTCGCCTGGTCGCGCGGGTCACGTCGTGGCTGCTTCCGGAGGGCACAGTGCGGTTCGAGAGCGTGCCGGTGCCGCAGTCGATGCTGGAGGCGGCCTCCGGGGACTGACCCCCGACCTGGTCAGCCGGCCGAGCCGCTGCCGGTCTCCGCCGGCAACTCACTGAGCGGGATCACCCGCAGGGCGTCCATCGGGCCGACGACCACCAGCAGTTGCGGGAAGTAGTCCCGCAGCACCTGCTGGCACCCGGCACAGGGCGCGACGACCTCGCGGCCACGGTCGGCGACAGTGACGATCGTCTCCAGCGCGGTGACGCCCTGCGTGGCGGCCGTGCCGATCACGACAAGTTCGGCGCAGGCCCCTCCGGTGGCGTGCTGGACGTTCACCCCGGTGAAGACCCGACCGTCAGCGGTCCGGGCCGCCGACGCGACAGTGTGGTGCTGGCTGCGGCAACGCAGCTTGGAGACCGCGGTGGCGGCCTGCACCAACGCACGGTCGGTGTCGCGCATCTCCATCCGGCTCCCCCAGCGCTCGACGTCGGCCGCCAACTCTAGGGCCCGCTCGTGGCCGTCAAGGGACCGGAGGTGGCCGTCGGAAAGCCGGCCGCTCGGTAACCCAGGGGCGGCGCGCCGCCGGGCTGCCTATCCTTGGGCACGACATGCAGAATCCAACCGCCTCCGTCGCGTCCGACCCCGTTCGCGAGCTGCACCGCCGCCTCACACCTCTGATGTTCCGCGACCAGCGCCGGCTCCAGCGGCGACTGGACGGTGCCCGCAGGCTGCGCGACCCGCAGCGTCGGGAGGCGGCGCTGACCGAGATAACCGCCGACCTGGTCCGGGCCGAGCAGCGCCTCGCCGCTCGGCAGGCGGCGGTGCCCGTGATCACGTACCCGGTGGGCTTGCCGGTCAGTGAGCGCAAGGACGACATCGCCGCTGCCATCCGCGATCACCAGGTGGTGATCGTGGCGGGCGAGACCGGCTCCGGCAAGACCACCCAGATTCCCAAGATCTGTCTGGAGTTGGGGCGCGGGGTGCACGGCCTGATCGGGCACACCCAGCCCCGGCGGTTGGCCGCCCGGACGGTGGCCGACCGGATCGCCGACGAGTTGGGCACCGAGTTGGGCGACGTGGTCGGCTACAAGGTGCGCTTCACCGACCAGGTCAGCGAGCGCAGCCTGGTGAAGCTGATGACCGACGGCATCCTGCTGGCCGAGTTGCAGACCGACCGGATGCTGCGCCAGTACGACACGCTGATCATCGACGAGGCGCACGAGCGCAGCCTCAACATCGACTTCATCCTCGGGTACCTGCGGGAGCTGTTGCCCCGACGACCCGACCTCAAGGTGATCATCACCTCGGCGACCATCGAGACCGACAGGTTCGCCAGGCACTTCGCCGGGCCACCCACTGCCGATGAGCCGGAGGGTGTGCCCGCGCCGGTGGTCGAGGTCTCCGGGCGTACCTATCCGGTGGAGGTGCGCTACCGGCCTCTCGTCGAGCTCGCCGAGGGCGAGGAGGACGGCGACGGCGACGAGGAGACCGTCCGCGACCAGATCCAGGCGATCGGCGACGCCGTCGAGGAGTTGGCCGCCGAGGGCCCCGGCGACATCCTGGTCTTCCTCAGCGGTGAGCGGGAGATCCGGGACACCGCCGACGCGCTGGGCAAGCTCGTGCAGAAGAAGCGTTCACTACTCGGCACCGAGATCCTGCCGTTGTACGCGCGGCTCTCCTCCGCCGAGCAGCACCGGGTCTTCGCCGCGCACTCCTCGCGCCGGGTGGTGCTCGCCACCAACGTCGCGGAGACCTCGCTGACAGTGCCCGGCATCAAGTACGTGGTGGATCCGGGCACCGCCCGCATCTCCCGCTACTCCAGTCGGCTCAAGGTGCAGCGGTTGCCGATCGAGCCGGTCTCCCAGGCGTCGGCGAACCAGCGCAAGGGCCGCTGCGGTCGTACCTCGGACGGCATCTGCATCCGCCTCTACGACGAGCAGGACTTCCTCTCCCGGCCCGAGTTCACCGACCCGGAGATCCTGCGGACCAACCTGGCGTCGGTCATCCTCCAGATGACAGCGATCGGGCTCGGCGACCTCGCCGCGTTCCCGTTCATCGACCCACCGGACAAGCGCAACATCACCGACGGCGTCAACCTGCTGCACGAGCTGGGCGCGTTGGACCCGACCGAGGCCGACCCGGCGAAGCGGCTCACCGCACTCGGCCGGCGGCTGGCCCAGTTGCCTGTCGACCCGCGCCTGGCCCGGATGGTGGTCGAGGGCGAACGCAACGGCGCCGCCACCGAGGTGCTGGTGATCGCCGCCGCGCTCTCCATCCAGGACCCGCGGGAGCGGCCGGCGGAGAAGCAGGCACAGGCGGACCAGGCGCACGCCCGGTTCGCCGACAAGGAGTCGGACTTCGTCGCCTTCCTCAACCTGTGGCGCTACCTGCGCGAGCAGCAGCGGGAACTCTCGTCCAGCGCGTTCCGCCGGATGTGCAAGGCGGAGTACCTGAACTACCTGCGGATCCGCGAGTGGCAGGACATCGTCAGCCAGCTGCGCCAGGTGCTGCGTACCCCTTCCGACGGCGACCGACGGGGTGGGCGGCCGGCGCGCGACGCCGCCGACGGCGCGGACGCCGGCCGGGGTGAGAGCCGCCGGGGTGGCGCGGACCTGCCGGAGGAGATCGACACCCCGAAGGTGCACCAGTCGCTGCTGCCCGGCCTGTTGTCGCACATCGGCCTCAAGGACGCCCAGAAACACGAGTACCTGGGGGCGCGGGGCGCCAAGTTCGCGCTCTTCCCCGGGTCGGCGTTGTTCAAGAAGCCGCCGCGCTGGGTGATGGCCGCCGAGTTGGTGGAGACCTCCCGGCTGTGGGGGCGCATCGCCGGCCGCGTCGAGCCGGAGTGGGTCGAGCCGCTGGCGCAGCACCTGGTCAAGCGCAGCTACAGCGAACCGCACTGGGAGAAGAAGCAGGCCGCGGTGATGGCCTTCGAGAAGGTCACCCTGTACGGCGTCCCGCTGGTCAGCTCCCGAACTGTCAACTTTGGGCGGATCGACCCGACGCTGAGCCGGGAGCTGTTCATCCGGCACGCCCTCGTCGAGGGCGACTGGCAGACCCACCACCAGTTCTGGACGGACAACAAACGGCTGCTCACCGAGATCGAGGAGTTGGAGAGCAGGGCCCGGCGCCGGGACATCCTGGTCGACGACGAGACCATCTTCGGCTTCTACGACCAGCGGATCCCGGCCGACGTGTCCTCCGGCCGGCACTTCGACAGCTGGTGGAAGAAGACCCGCCGCGAGCAACCCGACCTGCTCACCTTCACCCGTGACCTGCTGATCAACGACGGCCGGCCAGGGGTGGACGAGGACGACTACCCGGACGAGTGGCAGGCCGACGGGGTGAGCCTGCCGCTGACCTACCGGTTCGAGCCGGGCACGCCGGACGACGGCGTCACTGTGGACATCCCGCTGCCGCTGCTCAACCAGGTGCCGGCGGAGACCTTCGACTGGCAGGTGCCGGGGCTGCGCGAGGAGACGGTGATCGCGCTGATCCGCTCGCTGCCCAAGGCGATCCGCCGCAACTTCGTCCCGGTGCCGGACTACGCACGGGCCGCCCTGGCGGCGATCACTCCCGGCGAGGAGTCGCTGCTGGACGCGCTCACCCGGCAGCTGCGGCGGATGACCGGGGTGACGGTGCCCCGCGACGCCTGGGAGCCGGGCAAGCTCCCGGCGCACCTGCGGGTGACCTTCCGGGTCCTCGGCGACGACGAGAAGCCGCTCGCCGAGGGCAAGGACCTGCCGGCCCTGCAACGCCAACTCCGTCAGGAGGTACGCCAGGTGGTGGCGGCCGCCGCACCGGAGGTGGCCCGCACCGGGTTGCGCGAGTGGAGCATCGGCACGCTGCCCCGGACCATCGAGCAGGTCCGCGCTGGTTACGCGGTCACCGCCTACCCGGCGCTGGTCGACGAGGGCGCCACGGTCGGGGTGAGGGTGTTCGACTCCCCCGCCGAGGCGGAGGCGGCGCACTGGGCCGGCACCCGCCGGCTGTTGCGGCTCACAGTGCCGTCCCCGGCGCGGTTCCTGCAGGGGCGGCTGGACAACGAGGCGAAGCTGGCGTTGAGCCGCAACCCACACGGCGGCGTGCAGGAGCTGATCGAGGACGCGGCGGGCGCGGCCATCGACCGGCTGATCGGTGTGGCCGGCGGGCCGGCGTGGGACGCCGACGGCTTCGCGGCCCTGCGCGAGAAGGTCCGCGCCGACCTGGTCGACACCGTCGTCGAGGTGATGGACCGGGTCCGCAAGGTCCTCGCCTCCGCGTACGCCGTCGAGCAGCGGCTCGGCGCGACCCGCAACCTCGCCGTGGTGGCAGCGCTGGCCGACATCCGCAACCAGCTCGCCGGGCTGGTGCACGCCGGTTTCATCACCGAGACCGGGTACGCGCGCCTGCCCGACCTGCTGCGCTACCTCACCGCCATCGAGCGTCGACTGGAGCGGCTGGGCGGCAACCCGCAGCGGGACCGCCAGCAGCAGGACCGGATCGCCGTGGTGCAGAAGGAGTACGCCGACCTGCTCGCCAACCTGTCGCCGGCCCGCCGCCAGGAGTCGGCCGTCCGGCAGATCCGTTGGATGATCGAGGAGTTGCGGGTGAACGTCTTCGCCCAGGCGCTGGGCACCCCGTACCCCGTCTCCGAGCAGCGGATCTACCGGGCGATGGACGACGCCGAGGGCCGCTGAGCCGACGGCCGGGCCGCTGCCGACCTCTTCGCGGCGGCGGCCCCCCGTCCGGCCTCCTTGCGGTGGCGCGCCCCGGGGTCAGGTCAGTGGCTCGACGCCCGGGGGCAGTTCGCCGAGGTCGATCGCCGACTGGATGTAGTCGAGCAGGATGCGCCGAAGTTCCCGACCGGCGTGGGTGGGTACGACGTCACGCCGACGGGCCACCGCGATGGTCCGCCGCACCCCGGGCGGGGCGAGCGGGGTGATCCGCACGCCCGGCCGGCGAGCCAGCACGATGCCGGGCACGAGAGCGATGCCGAGGCCCGCCTCGACGAAGCTGAGCACCGCGTCCATCTCGCCGCCGTCCACAGCGAAGGTGGGTTCGAAGCCCGCCTCCCGACACGCCTGGATGGTCGCGTCACGCAGGTCGTACCCCTCACGGAACATCACCATCGGCTGGTCCCGCAGGTCGGTGATGCGCAGCTCCCCGGTCGTCGACGCGGTGGGCACCTCCCCCACCGAGGCCACCACCAGGCTCTCCCGCAGGATCGGGTCGACGCGCAGCCCCGGGTCGGCCCCCTGCGCCGGCATGATGATCAGGGCCAGGTCGAGGTCCCCGCGGAGCAGGTCGCGCACCAGATCCTGCGAGCCACCCTCCTCGACCTTCAGGTCGACGGTGGGGTGCGCGTCGCGGAACCGGCGCAGCACCGGCGGGGCGAGCGACGTGGCCAGACTGGGGGTGGCCCCGAGCCGGACCCGACCCCGGCGCAGCCCGACCAGCTCCTGGACCTCCCGGGTCGCGGTCTCCACGTCGGCGAGGATCCGGGTGGCCAACGGCAGCAGCACCTCACCCGCCGCGGTGAGGGCGATGTTGCCCCTTACCCGCTCGAACAGTGGTGCGCCGAGGTCGGCCTCCAGAGCGTGAATTTGCTTACTGAGAGAAGGCTGAGTGATGCCCACGAGGTCGGCGGCTTGGGTGAAATGTCGTACTTCGGCCACCGCGACGAAGTACCGAAGCTGATGGAGCTGCATCTACATAGCCTACGGCTATCAACACTGCGAGTTTGATGCATTGGACGACTGATCGAAGTGCTCCTAGCGTCGGTCCTGTGGTAATCACGAAGACTCGGTCGCCCATCCGCTCGAACGTCGGCCTCAAGGCCGTCATGGCGGTGACGGGCATCCTGCTGGCGCTGTTCCTCATCGCCCACATGCTCGGCAACCTGAAGGTGTTCACGGGGGAGACCTCGTTCGACCACTACGCGCACTGGCTGCGCGACATCGGCAAGCCGCTGCTGCCCGGCGTCTGGTTCCTGTGGATCCTGCGCACCGTGCTGGTAGTGGCGGTCGTCGCCCACATCGTCGCCGCCACCGTGCTGGCCCGTCGGGCCCGCGCCGCCCGCCCGGTCAAGTACGCCCACCGCAAGAAGGTCAACGGCAGCTACGCGGCCCGCACGATGCGCTGGGGTGGGGTGATCATCCTGCTCTTCGTGATCTACCACCTGCTGGACCTGACCACCGGCACGCTGAACCCGGTCGGCGACGAGAGCAAGCCGTACGGCAACGTCGTCGCCGACTTCGCCCCGGAGCGCTGGTACGTCACCCTCTTCTACACGCTGGCCATCCTCGCGGTGGGCTTCCACCTACGCCACGGCGCGTTCAGCGCGTTCCGCAGCCTCGGCCAGCAGACGCCACGCGGCGAGCGCAGGGCGCGTACCGCGGCTCTGATCTTCGCCGTGCTGCTCTGCGCCGGGTACCTGGTGGTCCCGTTCGCCGTACTCACCGGATTGGTGTCCTGACATGGAACTCTTCACCGAGGGCGACGCGATCGCCGACACCAAGGCTCCCGCCGGCCCGGTCGAGAAGCGTTGGGAGACCCGGCGCTTCGAGGCCAAGCTGGTCAACCCCGCCAACCGCCGCAAGATGACGGTGATCGTGGTCGGCACCGGCCTGGCCGGCGGCTCCGCCGCCGCGACCCTGGCCGAGCAGGGCTACCACGTCAAGTCCTACTGCTACCAGGACAGCCCGCGCCGGGCGCACTCCATCGCGGCACAGGGCGGCATCAACGCGGCGAAGAACTACCGCAACGACGGCGACTCCGTGCACCGGCTCTTCTACGACACCGTCAAGGGCGGCGACTTCCGCTCCCGGGAGTCGAACGTGCACCGGCTCGCCGAGGTGTCGGTAAACATCATCGACCAGTGCGTCGCCCAGGGAGTGCCGTTCGCCCGCGAGTACGGCGGCCTGCTGGACACCCGCTCCTTCGGTGGCGCCCAGGTGCAGCGCACCTTCTACGCCCGGGGCCAGACGGGCCAGCAGCTGCTGCTCGGCGCGTACCAGGCGCTCGAACGGCAGATCGGCCTTGGCAACGTCGAGATGAACACCCGGCACGAGATGCTCGAGCTGGTCCTCGTCGACGGCAAGGCCCGCGGCATCGTCGTCCGGGACATGGTCACCGGCGAGATCAGCACCGAGATGGCCGACGCCGTCGTTCTCGCCTCGGGCGGCTACGGCAACGTCTTCTACCTCTCCACCAACGCCAAGGGCTGCAACGTCACCGCCACCTGGCGCGCGCACCGCAAGGGCGCGTACTTCGCCAACCCGTGCTACACGCAGATCCACCCGACCTGCATCCCGGTCTCCGGCGACCACCAGTCGAAGCTGACCCTGATGAGCGAGTCGCTGCGCAACGACGGCCGGGTCTGGGTGCCGAAGACCAAGGGTGACGACCGCAGCCCGAAGGACATTCCGGAGGACGAGCGGGACTACTACCTGGAGCGGATCTACCCCTCCTTCGGCAACCTGGTCCCCCGCGACATCGCCTCCCGCGCCGCGAAGAACGTGTGCGACGAGGGTCGGGGCGTCGGGCCGACGAAGCTCGGCGTCTACCTCGACTTCGCCGACGCGATCGGCCGGCTGGGCCGCAAGGCCATCGAGGCCAAGTACGGCAACCTCTTCGAGATGTACGAGCGGATCACCGGCGAGGACCCGTACGAGGTCCCGATGCGCATCTACCCCGCCGTGCACTACACGATGGGCGGCCTGTGGGTCGACTACGACCTCCAGTCGAACATCCCCGGCCTGTTCGTGATCGGCGAGGCGAACTTCTCCGACCACGGCGCGAACCGGCTCGGCGCCTCGGCGCTGATGCAGGGCCTCGCCGACGGCTACTTCGTGCTGCCCACCACCATCGCCAACTACCTGGCCTCCGGTCCGCTGGAGAAGGTCGACGCCAGCCACCCGGCGGCCGTCGAGGCGCGCACCGACGTCGAGGACCGCGTCCAGCGGTTGCTCGCTGTCGACGGCGACCGGACCGTGGACTCGTTCCACCGGGAACTGGGCCAGATCATGTGGGAACACTGCGGCATGGAGCGCAGCGAGGCCGGGCTGCGCAAGGCGATCGACGAAATCCGTGCCCTGCGCGAGCAGTTCTGGCAGCGGGTCAAGGTGTCCGGCAGCGGCGAGGAACTCAACCAGTCGCTGGAGAAGGCCGGTCGGGTGGCCGACTTCTTCGAGCTGGCCGAGCTGATGTGCATCGACGCCCTGCACCGCGAGGAGTCCTGCGGCGGCCACTTCCGGGCCGAGCACCAGACCCCCGACGGTGAGGCGCAGCGCGACGACGACCGGTTCGCGTACGTGGCGGCCTGGGAGTTCACCGCCGACGGTGAGCCCTCGGTGCTGCACAAGGAAGACCTGAAGTTCGAATACGTCCACCCCACGCAGCGGAGCTACAAGTGAACCTGACCCTGCGCATCTGGCGCCAGAAGGGCCCTGAGGACAAGGGTCGGATGGTGACCTACCCGGTCGACGACGTGTCCCCGGACATGTCGTTCCTGGAGATGCTCGACGTGCTCAACGAGCGGCTGATCCTCGCGGGCGAGGACCCGGTGGCGTTCGACCACGACTGCCGCGAGGGCATCTGCGGCATGTGCGGCCTGATGATCAATGGCGACGCGCACGGGCCGCAGCGCGGCACCACCGCGTGCCAACTGCACATGCGGCAGTTCAAGGACGGCGAGACGATCGACATCGAGCCGTGGCGGGCCAGCGCCTTCCCGGTGGTCAAGGACCTGGTCGTCAACCGGAGCGCCTTCGACAAGATCATCGCGGCTGGTGGCTACGTCACCGCGCCGACCGGCAGCGCACCCGAAGCCCACTCCACGCCGGTGGCCAAGGCCAACGCCGACGCCGCCTTCGAGTCGGCGGCCTGCATCGGCTGCGGCGCCTGCGTGGCAGCCTGCCCCAACGGCTCCGGCATGCTCTTCACCGCCGCCAAGCTCACCCAGCTCTCGCTGCTGCCGCAGGGCCAGCCCGAGCGCTACACCCGGGTGATCGGCATGGTCGACGCGCACGACGAGGCCGGCTTCGGCGGCTGCACCAACGCCGGCGAATGCACCCCGGCCTGCCCGAAGGGCATCCCGCTGAACACCATCGGCCGGCTCAACCGCGACTACCTCGCGGCCACCGCCAAGGGAGCCAACAACACCCCCGGTTCCTGAGGGTCCGCCGTACCACGCCAGACCGCCGTATCCCGCTTTCCCAGGGGTACGGCGGTTTGGCGTTTGCGTTTGGCGTTGGCGTTTGCGTTTGGCGTTGGCGTTTGGCGCTGGCGCTGGCGTTGGCGTTGGCGTTGGCGTTGGCGCTGGCGTTGGCGCTGGCGTTGGCGTTGGCGCTGGCGCTGGCGTTTGGCGTTGGCGCTGGTTGCGGTGGGGGCTGGGGCGACCGTCCCCGGCTCCGGGCGCCGCGACTCCGTTCGCGTCCTCGCGCCGACCGGCATGCTCGGCGCCGGATTTCCG
>NZ_JBEZGJ010000049.1:0-40268 GCF_040649965.1 Micromonospora sp. NPDC048843 | reverse complement strand
GGCAGCCGGCCGTCGGCGCCACCGACCAGCGCCAGCACCAGCGGGTCGATCTCCTCGGTCCATCGCAGGCCGTGCGGCATCGCGCACGGTTGCCCGTGACCCCGCCGTCGGTTGCAGCTACTTCGTGGCCGGCTTCAGGCAGAGCACCCGGTTGGTGCCCTCACCCGGCAGCACCACGTGGGGCTGCGTCGTGTCGGTGCACTTCTCCTTGGCGTCCACCTTCGAGACGATCGTGAACGCGCCCGCCTCGCCGCAGTCCGCCGCCGCAGCGCCGCCCTGCCCGGACTGCTTCACGCAGGTGCCGACCGCCGGGTCGAAGGCCGGCGTGTCGTTCTTGTCACCGACCTCGCCGAGCAGCAGCAGCAGGCCGAGCGGCACCGCCAGGATGAGCATCGCGGCGATCAGCACAGCGGCCAGCACCCTGCCGTTGCGCACCTTCGGCGTCGGTGGCTCCACCTTCGGCTCGTCGGCGGCGTCGGGCTTGAACGCGTCGAACCGGCCCTGGTCCGCCTGGCCGGTCTCCTGGCCCCAGGACGGCGCGGGCTGTGGCGGTGGCGGGAACGACGGTGGGAAGCCGCCGCCCGGCACCGGTTCGGTCGCCGGCCCGCCGAAGCCCGGAGCGCCGGAGCCCGGCCCGCCGAAGTTCGGCGCACCGAAGGTCGCCGTCCCGGTGGCGGTGCCGGCGGCAGGCGACCCGGGGCCGCCGAACTGGTCCGCCGGCGGCTCACCACCGGAGTGCGGGCGGGTGCCGTTCACCGGCCTGTTGTTGCCCGGGGCATCGACGAAGGACGGCACACCGGGCGGGAACGCCGGAGGCGCCGACTGGGCCTCGTTGAACGGGTTCGGTGCGGGCTGCCGGTCGTCGAAGCGCGGCTCGGCCGGGGACTCGCCGCCCCAGCCGGGCCCTGCCTGCCGCTGTGCGTCGTTCTGCCAGTCGGGTGCGGACTGCTGTCGCTGCGCCTCGTTCTGCCAGTCGGGAGCGATCTGTCGCTGCCCCTCGTGCTGCCAGTCGGGCGTGGCCTGCCGCGGCGCGTCGTTCTGCCACTCCGGAGCACCCTGGCGGTCGGCGCCCGAGTCGCCCTGGAACGCCTCCGGCTCCGGCTCGGCCTCCGGCTCCGGTCGCGCCGGACGGCCGTACACCCGGGGTTGCGGGTTGGCCGTGCCGGTCGGTCGGATGGCCTGGTCGGTCGGGGGCATCACCCGGCTCGCCAGCGGCACCGAAGCGCTCGCCGTGGCGCGGGCGGCTGCCCCGGCTGCCGATTCGGCGTCCGACACCGGTACGACAGCGCGGCCCGCTCCGGACTCCGGAGAGGTACGCGGGGCGGGCACGACCGCGCCGCTCGCAGAGGCGTCCTCGGTGCGGCCACCGTACTGAGCGGCGGCGTCCGGGGTCTCCCGCTCGGCGTAGGCGGGCTGCTCGGGGATCGGAGCGAACTGGGCCTGGGGCGCGTAGTCGGCCGGCGGGGCGGCAGCCAGGCTGGCACCCGGGACGCGCTGCTCCTGCGGAGGCAGCGGCACCGCGTTCGCCGGCGAGATGCCCGGCGCCGGCCCAGGCTGGTAGGCCGGTGCCTCGTCGCCCCGGTCCGCCTCCCAGCCTCCACGGGACTGGGCGGAAGCTTCGGCCTCCGCGCGACCCCACACCTCGCCGGGGGCCCACGGCTCGACCTCCGGTACGCCCCCGGAGTTGCCCTGGGCGGCGTTGTCCGGGCCGGCGGCCCAGTTGGGCGCGCCGCCGCTGGTGGGCACGCTGGCGCTGGCACGGGCGGGGAGGTTGGTCGGCTCCGCCGGGGTCCACCCTGCCTGCTCCGGCCGCTCGGTCGGCTGCTCCGGTTGGGAGAGCACCCAGTCGGGCTGCTGCGGACGGCCTTCGGCCTCGCCCCAGGCGGCCGGCTGCGTGGACTGGTCCTGCCGGGCCTCGTTGCCGTCGTTCCATCCTGCGGGCTGCGCCTGCTGCTGCGCGGCCCACCCGCCGGAGTTGGCCGGATCGTCCTGCGCGGGCCAGTTCGTCGTCGGGGCCGGGACCTGAGCGGCGCCACGGGCCGGGCTCGGCTGGGCGGCCTGACCCCAGCCGGGGGCGGGCTGCTCGGTCGCTTCGGCGGGCTGGCCCCAGGTCGGTGGCGACTGCTCCGCCGGCGTCCACACCGGCTGGTCGTCGCGGGCGGCGTCGGCAGCGGGCCAGCCACCGTTGCCAGCGGCCTGGTCCTGCTGGGCGCCGCCGGACCAGCCGGCGGCCTGCGGTGCGTCAGGTTGCGGAGATTCGCTCGCTCGCCAGTCAGCTGCGGGCGGGTTGGCCTGGGCCGTGCCGCCCCAGCCGTTGGCCGGGTCCTCCTGGGCGGGCCAGGCCGCGGTGGCCGGGGGAACCTGCGCGGCGCCCCGTGCGGCTGGCTGGGCCTGCACCCAGTCCGGCTGCTCAGCGGGGGCGTTCGGGGTCCAGGTCGGTGCGGGAGCACTCTGCTCGGCGGGCGTCCAGCCCTGCTGCTGCGCTGCCCAGGGGTCGGGCTGCGCCGGAGCTGGCGCGCCGTCGTTGCCGGACCACGCGCCCGGCTGCTGCTGCGGCGGCTCACTCGCGCCACCGCCGGCGGCCCAGGCGGGCTGCGCCGGGTCGTTGGGCTGCGGAGCGGCCGCGGCACCCCAGGCGGGGGCTGGCGGCTGCTCGGACTGGGCCGCCCATGCCGGCGCCGACGGGTTGGGCCGTGTCGGGGGCGGGGGTGCCCAGCCCAGGTCGGGGCCGGCGGCGTTCTGGCCGTTGTCCGGCTGCGCCGGGCGGTCGCCGTACGGCGCCGGTCCGCCGGCGCCCGGTGACACCTCGTCCGGCTCTTGGCCGGGTCGGTGCGGGCCCTCGGACGTCATGGGTGCGCCTCCTCCATCACATGTCGGCTCGCCGGTGCCGATCGGTCTCCTCGGCGTGGCTGCCGGCGTCACCGGCGTACCGCTGTGCCGGCTCCCCGCACGGTATCGGGTGGTGGCACGACACGTCCAAGGAGCACTGGCCGTCACTCACCGTCGCCGGTTGATGTCGAGCAGTTTCTGTCGGCTCGGCCTCTGCCGGGTCGGCGGGCGGCGACCGAAGCCCACCGTACCGGGCGCTGCGGCAGGGCGGAATCCCGGTGGTGGTGGTTGGGAAACGCCGATGGCCCACCCGGTGGGCCGGGTGGGCCATCGATCTGGAGGAGGTGAGGAATGTCGTGGAGCGTCAGCTCATGTGACGCTGGGCGATGACGAGGATTTCCTCGCGAACCGCCGGCGAGTTCGCCGAGCGCAGCGCGTGCTCGATGGCACGGGCGCGGCGGGTCGCGTCGCGGTGGTTGCGGATTCGCTCGATCATGCTCATTGGTGGGTCCCCCTAGCTATTCGGTTGTCAGCCCCTGATGCGTCTATTCAACAGCAGAAGCCGGCCAACTTCCATCGATTATTAGGTGAGCTGAGACACTTGCCTAACAATCAAAGGTCAACAGGCCGCCTTGCCGACGGTTTCGTCGCCCAACGGACACGGCCGGTGTGCCGGGCGTTAACCCGTGGCACACCGGCCGTGGCTGGCGTTCGAACCGATCAGGTCCAGGCGAGCAGCGCCGCCTCCGGGTCCGTGAGGAAGTCGCCGACGTCCCGCAGGAACTTCGAGCCCAGCTCACCGTCGATGATCCGGTGGTCGAAGCTCAGCCCCAGCGTGGTGACCTGGCGAACCTTGACCTTGCCCTTGTGCACCCAGGGCATCTCCCGCACCGCGCCGAAGGCCAGGATCGCGGACTCACCCGGCGGCAGGATCGGTGTGCCGGTGTCCACCCCGAACACGCCGACGTTGGTGATGGTCAGGGTGCCGCCGGACATGGCCGCCGGCGAGGTGCGGCCGGACTTCGCCGTCTGCACCAGGTCGGTCAGCGCGTCCGCCAACTCCCGCAGCGAGAGTCGGCCGGCGTCCTTGACGTTGGGCACGATCAGGCCGCGTTCGGTGGCCGCCGCGATGCCGAGGTTGACGTACTCCTTGACCACGATCTCGTCGCCCGCCCAGGTCGAGTTGACCATCGGGTGCCGTTGCACCGCCAGCAGCACCGCCTTCGCCACCAGCAGCAGCGGCGAGACCCGTACGTCACGCCACTCCCGCCGGCCGCGCAGCCGGTCCAGGGCCTTCATCGCCCGGGTCACGTCGACGGTCAGGAACTCCGTCACGTGCGGGGCGGTGAACGCCGAGCGGGACATGTTCTCGGCGGTCAGCTTGCGCACGCCCTTGACCGGGATGCGCTGCTCCCGGTCCGCGCCGAAGCTGGGCGCTGTCGTCGCCGCGATCGGCTCGGCGACCACCACACTCGCGCCGCTCGCCGCCTGCTGCACGTCCTCCCGGGTGATCGAGCCGAGCGGCCCCGACCCGGTCAACGTGCCGAGGTCGACACCGAGATCCTTCGCGAGCTTGCGCACCGGCGGCTTGGCCAGCACCCCGCCGCTCGCCCCACCGCTCGCCCCACCGCGTCGATCATGGACTTGTGGTGCCGGAATCGTGGAGGTCACGGCTGGTTTGTCACCCACCACAACTCCATGATCGACCCCAGCGGGGGTGGCGGGAGCCGTCGCGGCCTGAGCCGGGACCGCGCCCTTGCGGGGGCGGCGCTTCGCGGCGGTGGTACGCGGGCCGTAGCCGACCAGCACCGCCGTGCGCCCGCCCGGGGCCGCACCGCCGATCAGGCCGGGCTCGATCATGCCCTCGGCCGGTGCCACCTCCACCGCCGCCAGCGAGGCCGCCGACGGGGTGGGCAGGTCACCGCTGGGCGTCGCAGTGGTCGACGGCGGGTCCAGCGGCCCGGCACCCGGATCGGTGTCGATCGCGATGATCGGCGTACCGACCTCGACAGTGGTGCCCTCCGGGTGGTGGATCGCCTGCACCTGACCAGCCCACTTCGCCGGGATCTCCACGGCCGCCTTCGCCGTCTCCACCTCGACGATCGGCTGGTTCAGCTCGATGGTGTCGCCGACCTTGACCAGCCAGGCCAGGATCTCGCCCTCGGTCAGCCCCTCGCCCAGGTCGGGCAGGTTGAACGTCTTGATCCGGGACATGTCGCTCACCAGCCGAAGGTGCGGTCGACGGCGTCGAGCACCCGGTCGAGGTCGGGCAGGTACTCCTCCTCCACCCGGGCGGCCGGGTAGGGGGTGTCGAAGCCGGTCACCCGCAGCACTGGCGACTCCAGGGAGTAGAAGCACTCCTCGGTGATCCGGGCGGCCAACTCGGCGCCGAGGCCGATGTTGGAGGGCGCCTCGTGCACCACTACCGCACGGCCGGTGCGCTTCACCGACTCGTACGCCGCGGTCAGGTCCAGCGGCGAGAGCGAGCGCAGGTCGATGACCTCCAGCTCCCGGCCGTCCTCGGCGGCGGCGGTCGCCGCCTCCAGGCACGTCCGCACCATCGGGCCGTAGGCCAGCACCGTGACGTCGGTGCCGGGCCGCACGACCCGGGCCGAGTGCAGGGGGTACGCGTCGGACAGCGGCGCGTCCAGGTCGACCTGGCCCTTCTCCCAGTAGCGCCGCTTGGGCTCCAGGAAGACGATCGGGTCGTCCGAGGCGATGGCCTGCTGGATCATCACGTACGCGTCCTGCGGGTTGGCGCAGGTCACCACCTTCAGGCCGGCGGTGTGCGCGAAGTACGCCTCCGGCGACTCGGAGTGGTGCTCGACAGCGCCGATGCCGCCGCCGAACGGAATCCGGATCACCATGGGGATGCTGAGCCGGCCGCCCGAGCGGTAGTGCATCTTCGCCACCTGCGACACGATCTGGTCGTACGCGGGGTAGACGAAGCCGTCGAACTGGATCTCGCAGACCGGCCGGTAGCCGCGGATGGCCAGACCGACAGCGGTACCGATGATGCCGGATTCGGCCAACGGGGTGTCGATCACCCGCTGGTCGCCGAAGTCCTTCTGGAGACCGTCGGTGATCCGGAAGACGCCGCCGAGCTTGCCGACGTCCTCGCCCATGATGATGACCTTGGGGTCGTTCTCCAGGGCGCGGCGCAGACCGGTGTTGAGGGCCTTGCCGATGGTGAGCGTCTCCGTGGCCATCAGTGGGCGCTCCCCTCGAACGACTCCATGTAGCGGCTGAACTTCGCGCGCTGCTCGTCGAGCAGCGGAGACCCGTTGGGGTAGACGTTGTCGAACATCGTCACCGGCTCCGGGTCCGGCATCTCGAGCACCCGCTCGCGCAGGTGCACCGACTCGCGGCGGGCCTGCTCGTCAACCTCGGCGAAGAAGCCCGCGTCGGCGATCTGCTGCTTCTCGAGGAAGGCCTTGACCCGGGCGATCGGGTCCTTGGCCTGCCACGCCTCGACCTCGCTGGCGATGCGGTAGCGGGTCGGGTCGTCGGAGGTCGTGTGCGCGCCCATCCGGTAGGTGTACGCCTCGATCAGGCTCGGGCCCTGCCCCAGGCGGGCGTTGTCCAGGGCGGTACGGGTGACCGCGTACGTGGCGAGCACATCGTTGCCGTCCACCCGTACGCCGGGGAAGCCGAACCCGGCGGCCCGCTGGTAGAGCGGGACCCGGGTCTGCCGTTCCAGCGGCTCGGAGATCGCGTACTGGTTGTTCTGGCAGAAGAAGACCAGCGGGGCGTTGAACACGCTGGCCCAGACGAACGCCTCGTTCACGTCGCCCTGGCTGGTGGCGCCGTCGCCGAAGTAGGCGATCGCCGCCTCGCCGTCGTCGGTGCCGGTCTTGCCGTCGATGGTGATACCCATCGCGTAGCCGGTCGCGTGCAGGGTCTGCGCGCCGATGACGATCGTGTACATGTTGAACTTGAACTCGTTCGGGTCCCAGCCGCCCTGGTCGACGCCGCGGAACAGGCCGAGCGGCATGATCGGGTCGATGCCCCGGCAGTAGAGGACGCCGTGCTCCCGGTAGGTCGGGAAGGCCATGTCCTGGGTACGCAGCGCCCGCCCGGAGCCGACCTGCGCGGCTTCCTGGCCGAGCAGGCTGGCCCACAGGCCCAGCTCGCCCTGACGCTGGAGAGCGGTCGCCTCGGCGTCCAGCTTCCGGACCAGCACCAGGTCGCGGTAGAGACCGCGGTATTCCTCGTCGGTGAAGTCGACGCGGTACTCGGTGCCGTCCGGCCCGGTGGCGCTGTCGATCCGCTCGCCTTCGGGGGTGAGGAGCTGCACCAGCGCGGGGTCGCCGGCCGCGCCCTTTTTGGAGCGGGGTGCGGCCCGCCTGCTGCGGGTGGTGCCCCCGGGGTCGCCCTTTGCCATCGGTCTCTCCCTGTCGTGTCTGCGTCGGCACCGGGGGGTCACCCGGCCGCGCAACTCGTGCGCCTGCCCGGCTGCTGCCGGACCGGTTCCTGGCGGCCGCGCCTAGCCCCGGTGGGGGTTGCCGCACGGCGTGATCCGGGTTCTGGCCGAACCCGGATCGGGAGCGCCGGCGCTCAACCGCGCCTGCCGCGAGGGTGCGCGGAGGTCACGGCTGCGTTGCCGTCGTGCTCCATATTCGCAGAGCAGGTGAGCGCGCCCACAGTACGCCTGCCTCCGCAATCCGACCGCCCATGCTTTGATGCCGTTTGTCGCCATCATGCCGGCCCGCGTTTCCCATGCGTTGCGGCACGATTCGTCACCGTTCGGGCAGCACCGCGTGTCGACACGCGGTGGAGGTTGGCTGACACACCGTGACTGCGCGAGGCTGATTCCCACAGGATCGCGCCTATCGGGTTAATTGTCGGGTTTTTGGCCCACGGCGGCGTCCATTCATGTCATCCGACGGCCGACGACTAGGGGTGTGCGGTGTACGAGCCAGGTGACGGTCCCGGCACACCAGCGCTTGGTCGGCATCGGTCGGCTGGCGGCTACCGCCGGGTGGTCGGTGTCCACCGGGCCCCCGGCGCCGGGGGCCCCTCCCGGGGTTACCTGCTCACCGTCGCGCTGCTGGCCGGCACGGCGTCGATGCCCATCCTCGCGGCCATCAGCGCGGGCTCGGCCACCCCGGGCAGCACCGCCCTACCGGACAGCAGCACCCCGTTCATGCCGACCCCGTCCGTCGGGCCGGTGGTGATCCCGATGCCGATGACCAGCCAACCACCGCTTCCCCCGCTCGGCACACCCAGCGTCGACCCGACCAGCGGCTGGCTGCCGGCCGCCCCGTCGCGTCCGCGGGAGGGGCCCGCCGGCGATCCCGGGCCCGTCCGGTGGACGACCGCACCGCCGGTGGCACCGAGACCCACGCGAAGCACCTCGCCGCCGGTACCCCCGCCCGTCGCTTCGCCACCGCCGACCGACCCGACCGATCCGCCGGACCCGGACCCCACCGACCCCGACCCCACCGACTCGCCGGATCCCGACCCGACCGACTCGCCGGATCCGGACCCCACCGACCCGGACCCGACCGGCTCGGCCGATCCCGATCCGACCCCGACCCTGACTGTGGACCCGACGCCCACACTGGACCCGACGCTGGGGCCGACACCCACGCCGACCGACGACGCGTCAGCGACCGCCGTGCCGACCAGCACTCGGTCCGTCCCGGCCCCCACACCCACGCCGCCTGCGGTACCGACCCGCCGACCCAGCCCGGCGATCCCGTCGCCGTCGGCCGGCGCCTCGACGCCCAGCGTCAGCCCGGCGCCGCTCGCCGGACCGACGTACCCGGCGGTGTCGCCGACGGTACGGTGACGATCAGGCGCGGCCCGTCCGGCGACGGCGGCAGTAGGCGCGTACCGGAGGGGGTGGAGTGGGCGGCGGTGCGGAACCCCGCCCGGTCACCACCCGGCCCGGCCCGGGGTTGCGGATCGCCCGGCTGGTCACCGAGGTGACCGCCCCGGCGGTGCTCGTGTCGCTGCTGATCATCACGGTGAGCTGGCACAGCGCCAGCCGCCCCGGTCAGGGCCTCGTCTGGGGTCTGCTCGCCACGCTCTTCGTCACCGGCATACCGTTCGCCTACATCGTCGGCGGGGTACGCCGTGGCCGGCTCACCGACCACCACGTGGGCCGCCGGGAGCAGCGCCGGGCGCCGCTGCTGGTCGGCCTCGGCTCGGTCGCGGCAGGGCTCGCCCTACTGGCCGTGCTCGGCGCGCCCCGCCCGGTGCTGGCACTGGCGGTGTCCGGCCTCGTCGGCCTCGTCGTCGCCGTGTCGGTCAGCCACTGGTGGAAGATGTCGATCCACTCGGCGGTGGCGGCCGGCACGTTGGTCATCCTGACGCTGACCTTCGGGACCCGGCTGATCGTCGCCGCACCGCTGCTGGCGGTGGTCGGCTGGTCCCGGGTACGGCTGAGAGACCACACTGTGGCGCAGGTGCTGACCGGAGGCGCGCTCGGCGCCCTGATCGCCGCGGTGATCTTCGGCCCGCTGCGCTAGCCCGGGCCCAGGCGGGCGGCGTGCCGTTCGGCCCCCTGCTGGCGATGCCGGCCGGGCTCAGGGTGGGCGGCGTGGAGCCGCCCACCCTCAGGCGCCGTCAGGCGCCGTCGTCGGCGAGGCGGTGGCGGTTCGCCTCGATCCACGCGTCCAGCGCGGCCGGGTCGTCCGGGTCCACCCCGTCGGCCATCAGCTGCGCCACAGCGGCAGTGGCAGCGCTACGCCGCTCACCTGTCGAGTAGAGGCGGGCGAACTCCGGCACCATCTCCTCGATCGCCTCGTCGGTGCGCGTCGCCGCCGCCTCGGGCAGCCCGCGCTGGCGCGACGCGTACCGCGCCCAGGCCCGCAGCACCCGGGGGAGCATCGCCGCGTCGTCCATGTCGAGGACGGCCCGGCGGTGCACCCAGTCGAGCAGGAAGAGCCCGGACACCGCGGGACTCCAGCGCATCGGATCAGCGTCCGGGAAGCTCGCCGAGTGGTCCAGCAGCAGGCTCAGGCAGAAGTGCAGGGAGGCCAACTCCGGGCCGTCGACGGTGTCCAGCCCAAAGCGGGCGGCTTCCGGTGCGGCGAGGAACTGCCGGACCAGGTCGGTGCGCTCGGCCGCGGAGAGCGGCTCGACCTCCGCCGGACCCGTCGGGACGGCAGCGGTGGGCAGCATCGCCAGCCGGGCCCCGACCAACGCTCGGTCGGTGGCGAGTGACCCCTCGCCGGGCAACTCGCCCAGGTCGTCGGTGACCGCCAGATGGCGGGCCACCTCGCCCCGGAACCGGGCTGGATCTTCGGTACGGAACCAGGTCAGCTCGTCGTCGGCGCACATCTGCCGGACCTGGTCCAGGATCCGTTCGGCGGGCCCGCCCACGAAGATGTCCTTGGTGATCCCGATGTTGTGGTCCACCAGGGCCACCAGCGCGTGCTCCGAGCCGCCGGACTCGTCGTCGTAGGCGAAGGTCGCGAGGTAGGAGGTCTGGTCGCCGTACACGTCGCCGTACGCCCAGGTGCCGGTGAGGTGCACCCGGCCGAGCTGGGCCGTCCAGGTGGGCGCCTGGCTGCCCGGGCGCACCCGATCGGCGCCCTCGGCGGTCGGGACGAGGGTGGCGAAGACCTGCCGGATGGTGGTCGCCGCCGCTACCCTGCGGCGGGCGGTGGCGGCGAGGAAGCCGGTGACGAACTCCCGTACGGCCGCGTCGCGGTCGGTCTCCGCGATCGCGTAGACACTGCCCAGCAGGGCGCTGCCGAGCATCTCGGCGTCGAGGGCGGACTCCAGCTTGGTCACGTCGCGTGCGGCGTGCAGCACCGCGTCGTAGGGGGTCTGAGGCGTGGCCATGCTCCGACCCTACGCCGCCCGAGGCGTACGCAGAGCGGTAGCGAGCCGTGCGGAGCGTCAGCGGCGTGCGGCGTCCCGCAGCGCGTCGCGTGCCTGCGCGTACGAGCCCAGCACGATCTGTACCGGTGTCAGCACGTACTCATCGCCCACCTGGGCGACCCGCGCCGTCAGCCGCTGGTCGGCGCGGGCCCGGGCGCGCCGGGCGGCCCAGCGCACCACCGGGCGGGTCAGCGCCGCCACCAGCAGCCCGGCCAGCAGGCCGCCAAGTAGCAGCACTGTCGGCAGCGGCACCTGGCCGACCATCGGGTTGTCCAGCGCGGGCAGGCCGAGCGCCCGCAGCGCGTAGCCGAGCACCAGCCAGCCCAGCCCGACCACTGCGGCGAGGGTGACCAACCACTGCACACCGCCGACGACCCGCCACCACAGCGGGCGGCGGTCGAGGCCGAGGTCGGTGCCGGCGATCGTGCGATCCAGGGCGTCCGGCAGGTCGCCGAGGCGGGACCGGGCGGCGGAGGTCACCGCGCCGGGCCAGGCGGCGGGCAGGTCGGCGGCGGCCCGGTCGGCGACCGCGCGGATGGCGAGGCCGAGCGCCGAGCGCTGGGCGGCAGTCGGGTCCGGTACCGAGGTGGCCGCCACCAGGCTCTCCGCCGGGTCGGCATGGTCGCCGGCAGGGCCGGGCAGGTGCAGCCGACGCAGCGGGTCGGGGCGCAACCGCCGCCAGCCCCGGACCACTGGCCAGCCGGTGGCCGCGCCGGCCCGGTGTCGGTACGCCCGTTCCACGGCCTCGGTCACCGCTGGCACCCCGGCCGCCCCGGCCAACGCCCGGTTCAACCCGTTGACGGCGGTGTCGTCCGGCTCGTCCGCCGGCCGGGCCGAACCGACCAGCTCGTCCAGGCCGGCGACGACAGTGTCGACGTCACCCGCGAGCCGGCGCAACGCGGCCTGCCGCTCGGCGACGGTGCGCTCCAGGGCGTTGCGCAGCCCGACCATCCCGGCCGGGTCGATGGCGGTGGTGGCCAGCAGGGGCACCCCGGTCAAGCCGTCCGTGTCGAGCAGCCGACGCAGGTCGTCGAGGACCCGGGGCACCTCGGCCGGGGGCAGCCGGTCGGCCTGGTTGAGCACGACAAGAGTGACCTCGCGGTGCCTGTGGAACTCGCGCAGGTAGCTGTCGTGGATGACCCGGTCGGCGTACTTCTGCGGGTCGACCACCCAGACCACCTGGTCGACCAGGCCCAGGAGTCGGTCCACCTCGAGGCGGTGAGATCGCTGCACCGAGTCGAAGTCGGGCAGGTCGAGCAGGATCAGCCCGTGCAGGGCCGTCTCGTCGTCCGCGTCCAGGGCGCTCTCCCGGACGAAGCGGTGACGAGGCAGTACGCCGACCCAGTCGAGCAGATGGTTGGCACCCTCCAGCGGCCCCCACACGCAGGCGTGGGTGACGCCGGTGGTCGGTCGGCGGACCCCGACCGGCGATAGCTCCAGTTGGGCCAGCGCGTTGAAGAGGCTGGACTTGCCGCTGCCCGTGGCACCGGCCAGGGCGAGCACTGTGTGGTCCCGGGACAGCGCCAGCCGGGTGCCGGCCCGTTCGACCAGTGTGTGCGCGGGCACCAGGTCGGTGTCCGGCAGCAGACCGTCCACGGCGGTCAGGAACCGGCGTACCGCGTCCAGGCGGGCGATCAGCGCGTCGGCGTCGACCCGCTGATCGCCGCGGAACACCTCGCGTACCCGGCCGGCGATGTTGCTCACCGGGAACCCTCCTCGTCGGCGGCGGACAGGCCGCTGCGGTGCCGGGCCAGCTCGACCCGGCCGGCGGCCCGGCGCAGCCCGTCGCCGGCGTCCTCGGCGGGGCGGGCGTCGGCGGTGCGGCTCAAGAAGCGGTCGGCCTCCGCGTCGAGCAGCGTCCGCACCCGGTCCAGCAGGTCGGCTCGGGCCTTGGCGGCGAGGGTACGCACCGCCTGGTCGCCGAAGATCGCCTGGAGGACGGCCTGCGCGGCGACAGTGGTGCCGGCCCCGGTGGCCAGCTCCAGCCCGGTCGGGATGAACGCGGTGGAGGCGAAGACGGCGATCATCACGGCCAGCCCGGTGGCGTTCACCGCGTACGCGGCGGTGCGGGCCACGAACCGCTTGTCACCGCCCTCGACCCGGACCAGTTCCAGCACACCGCGCTGCCAGTCCCGGACCATGCGCTCGGCGCGCTCGGGCAGGTCGTCGCTCGGGTGGGCGAGCGCCGGGTCGAGCAGCCCGGCGCCGGCCGGGTGTGCCTTCCACCCGGTGTACGCGGACTCGGCGGCCTCCGAGGCCACCCCGCGCAGCAGCGTCACCAGTTGGGACTCGATGGCGTTGCGCAGCTCGACGGCGGGCGCCGGCCGACCGGTGACGGCGGCCACGACCCGGTCCCGGAGGCGGCCGATCCGTGCCTCCAGCGTGCGGAACAGCTCGCCGGTGCCGACGAACTCCTGCCAGCGGGCGAGCACCTCACCCCGGAGCAGCCGGCCGTCCTGAAGCCCCTGCTCGACCGTGCGCTCGGCACCCCGGTACGCGGCCCGGACCCGTTCGTCCAGCCCGTCGGCGGCGGCGAGCTGCTCGTCGGCGGCGTCGGCCAGATCCTCCACTGCCGGGTGGAGCGCGGCCAGCGCCCCGTCGAGGGTCTGGCGGACCACCGCCGCCCGCGCGTCCACGTCGGCGGCCAACCGGGCGAACCAGTCGGCCAGTGGGGCGGTGACTCCCTCGGGCAGCAGCCCTTGACCGTCGACCCAGGTCTCGGGCAACACGAACAGCGGTGCCCGGCCGAGGTCCTGCTCGGCGAGCATCTCGGTCAGGTGCGCGGCGATCTCGTCGGTGGCCTCGGCGGGCACCCGGTCCAGCACCATGGCGATCACCGCGCCGCGCGCCCGGGCACTGCGCAGCAGCTCCCAGGGCACCGCGTCGGCGTACCGGGCGGCGGTGGTGACGAAGAGCCACAAATCGGCGGCGGCCAGCAGTTGGGTGGCGAGCGCCCGGTTGGCGTCGACGACCGAGTCGATGTCGGGCGCGTCGAGGAAGGCCAGCCCGGCGGGCAGGGCCGGGGCGGTGACGAGGTGCAGGGCGCGCGGATCGTCGCTCGGCTCGGTGGTGCGCGTCAGCCCGGGCAGGAGGTCACCCTGCCGAAACCAGGCCGCGTCGGACGGGTTGCAGACCAGCACCGGGGAGCGGGTGGTCGGCCGGAGCACTCCGGCGGCGCTGACCCGGGCCTTGACCAGGCTGTTGACAAGGGTCGACTTACCCGCGCCGGTGGAGCCGCCGACCACCACGAGCAGTGGGGCGTCCAGCCGGGCGAGCCGGGGCAGCAGATAGTCGTCGAGTTGGTCGGTGAGCGCGGTAGCACTGTGCCGGGCAGAGTTGGCAGAGGGCAGCGCGAGGGGATACCGGGTCGCGCCGATCGCCTCCCGGAGGCCCGACAGTGCGCCGGGGAGGCTGTCGTCCCCGGTGGTGGCGGGCGGCTCCTCCGCGGCGTCCGGCGGGTCGGTACGGGCTGCGACGGCGGGCGCACCGGAACGGGTGGCGGGATCGCCGTGCGTCGTCACCGCTAAAGCGTGCCCGACCGATGCAAGGGAAGACAACCGGACGGTAATAACGGCTGGGTTGCGTCGGGTTGACTCAAGTCAACTTGACGATTGGCCAACGCGTGGCACTATTGAGTCCAGTTCACTCAACTTGTGGTGGGGCCCGCTGCGGGCGGTGCTCGCCAGCAGCCCACGGGCGATGCCCGTCACCTGCACAACCTTACGAAGCGAGGAAGCGAAGATGGCACGTGCGGTCGGTATCGACCTCGGCACGACGAACTCCTGCGTCAGCGTTCTCGAGGGCGGTGAGCCCACCGTCATCGCCAACGCTGAGGGGTCGCGGACGACTCCTTCGATCGTCGCGTTCGCCCGTAACGGCGAGGTGCTCGTCGGTGAGGTCGCCAAGCGCCAAGCGGTGACCAACCCGGACCGGACGATCAGGTCGGTCAAGCGCGAGGTCGGCACGAATTGGTCCGTCGACATCGACGGCAAGAAGTACACCCCGCAGGAGATCTCGGCCCGGACCCTGATGAAGCTCAAGCGGGACGCCGAGGCGTACCTGGGTGAGCAGATCACCGACGCGGTGATCACCGTTCCGGCCTACTTCAACGACAGCCAGCGCCAGGCCACCAAGGAGGCCGGTGAGATCGCCGGCTTCAACGTGCTGCGGATCGTCAACGAGCCGACCGCCGCCGCCCTGGCGTACGGGCTGGACAAGGGCTCCAAGGAGCAGACCGTCCTGGTCTTCGACCTCGGCGGCGGCACCTTCGACGTGTCGCTGCTGGAGCTGGCCGAGGGCGTCGTCGAGGTCAAGTCGACGAGCGGTGACAACCAGCTCGGTGGCGACGACTGGGACCAGCGGATCATCGACCACCTGGTCAAGACGTTCCGCGGTGAGCACGGCATCGACCTGGCTCAGGACAAGATGGCCCTCCAGCGGCTCCGTGAGGCCGCCGAGAAGGCCAAGATCGAGCTTTCGGCCGCCACCACCACCAACATCAACCTGCCGTACATCACCGCCGGCGCGGCCGGCCCGCTGCACCTCGACGTGACGCTCAGCCGCGCCGAGTTCCAGCGGATGACGCAGGACCTGCTGGACCGGTGCAAGGGCCCGTTCGAGCAGGCAGTGAAGGACGCCGGGATCAAGATCTCCGACGTCGAGCACGTCATCCTGGTCGGCGGTTCGACCCGGATGCCCGCCGTGACGGACCTGGTCAAGCAGCTCACCGGCCGCGACCCCAACAAGGGCGTCAACCCGGACGAGGTGGTCGCCGTCGGCGCCGCCCTCCAGGCCGGTGTGCTCAAGGGTGAGGTCAAGGACGTTCTGCTGCTCGACGTGACCCCGCTGAGCCTGGGCATCGAGACCAAGGGCGGCATCTTCACCAAGCTGATCGAGCGCAACACCACCATCCCGACCAAGCGTTCCGAGGTCTTCACCACGGCTGACGACAACCAGCCGTCGGTGCTGATCCAGGTCTTCCAGGGTGAGCGGGAGATCGCGGCGTACAACAAGAAGCTCGGCACCTTCGAGCTGACCGGCCTCCCGCCGGCGCCGCGCGGCGTGCCGCAGATCGAGGTCGCCTTCGACATCGACGCCAACGGCATCGTCAACGTGCACGCCAAGGACCTGGGCACCGGCAAGGAACAGAAGATGACGATCACCGGCGGCTCCTCGCTGCCGAAGGACGACATCGAGCGGATGCGCCGGGACGCCGAGGAGCACGCGGAGGAGGACAAGCGCCGCCGCGACGACGCCGAGACCCGCAACGTGGCCGAGGCGCTCCAGTGGCAGACCGAGAAGTTCCTCGCCGAGAGCGGCGACAAGCTGCCCGGTGAGAACCGCGAGCAGCTCAACGAGGCGCTCGGCGAGCTGCGTGGCGCCCTCGGCGGTCAGGACATCGAGAAGATCAAGTCGGCCCACGAGAAGCTGGCGCAGGTCTCCCAGCAGGCCGGTTCGCTGCTCTACTCGCAGCAGGCCGAGCAGGGTCAGCAGCCGGGTGGCGAGCCCGGCCCGGGTGCAACCGGCGCGACCGGTGCGACCGGCGCGCAGGCCGGCGGCGCCGACGACGTGGTCGACGCGGAAATCGTGGACGAGGACGGCAAGAAGTGACCGTCGACCTCCGGCACGTTTCCACCGCGAAGGGGATGAGGTAGCCGCATGACGCAGAAGCCACGAGCCGCCGACCCGGGCGACACCGGGTCGACGCCGGGTGGCTCCGCGACCACGGAGCCGACCGGCGACGGGGAGCGGGTCGTCATCCGCAACAACCGCAAGCTCGTCGACACCGCCGAGCCGGAGGGCACCGCCGCCGACGCGGAGACCGGTGTGCCGGCCGAGGGTCTGGTCGAGGACGCCGAGGTCGTGGTCGACGAGATCGAGGTCGAGGTCAACGCCACCGACGGGCCGGAGCCGTCCGGTCCGCCGGTGGTGGACGCCCCGGCGCAGCCGGTGGACGGCGGCGGCGCGGGCACCTCGCTCGGCGCCGAGCTGGAGGCTCTCCGGGCCGAGCTCGACGAGCGGACCAGGGACCTGCAGCGGGTGTCGGCGGAGTACGCCAACTACCGCAAGCGCATCGACCGCGACCGCAACCTCGTGCAGGAGCAGGCGACCGGCTCGGTGCTGGCAGCACTGCTACCGATCCTTGACGACCTGGACCGGGCGCGGGAACACGGCGACCTGGTCGGGCCGTTCGGCACCGTGGCGGAACAGCTCACCACCGCGCTTGGCAAGTTCGGCCTGAACGCCTTCGGCGAGCAGGGCGACCCGTTCGATCCGACCCGGCACGAGGCGGTCGCGCACCAGACCTCGGCCGACGTCAGCGAGCCGACCTGTGTGCAGGTCATGCGGCGCGGCTACCAGCTCGGTGAGCGGCTGCTGCGCCCCGCGCTGGTAGCGGTCGCGGATCCGGAATAGTGCCAGACAGTGACCGAGCCGTCCCGTCCACCGCTCATCGGTGGGCGGGACGGCCGGGCCACCAGGGTCGGAAGGAGGTGGACCGGTGAGTTCGAAGGACTGGATCGAGAAGGACTTCTACGCCGTGCTCGGCGTGGACAAGGCCGCCTCCGCGGATGACATCAAGAAGGCGTACCGCAAGGTGGCCCGGGAGTCGCACCCGGACCACAACCCGGGCGACCCGAAGGCCGAGGAGCGGTTCAAGGCCGCGTCCGAGGCGTACAACGTGCTGTCGGACAGCGGCCGCCGTCGCGAGTACGACGAGATGCGTTCGCTGTTCGGCTCGGGCGCGTTCCGGCGCAACGCTAGGGGTGGGGGTCAGCCGGGCGGCACGCCGTTCGACGTCTCCGACATGTTCGGCGGCGGCGGAGGCGGCGACCGTCGCTTCGGCGGCGCCGGCTTCCAGGACCTGTTCAGCTCGATCTTCAGTGGCGGTCAGGCCGGTGGGCAGGCCGCACCACGCGGTCCGGCCCGTGGTCGGGACGTGGAGACCGAGGTGGCGCTGGACTTCGGCGACGCGGTGCGCGGAGTGACGCTGCCCCTGACGCTGCGCGCGCCGGGAGTCTGCGACACCTGCCACGGCAACGGGGCCAAGCCCGGCACCCAGCCGCGTACCTGCCCGGTCTGTCATGGCGCCGGCGTGACCACCCGCAACCAGGGGTCGTTCAGCTTCTCCGAGCCGTGCCGCAACTGCCAGGGCGTCGGCACGGTGGTCGAGGAGAAGTGCCCGGAGTGCCACGGCAGCGGCGGTGTCACCAAGACCCGCACCATGAACGTGCGCTTCCCGGCCGGTGTGGCCGACGGTCAACGCATCCGGCTGGCCGGGCGTGGTGAGCCGGGCGAGCGCGGTGGCCCGGCTGGCGACCTCTTCGTGCACGTCAAGGTTCGGCCGGACGAGCTGTTCGGGCGTACCGGTGACGACCTGACGCTGACCGTGCCGGTCACCTTCGCGGAGGCCGTGCTCGGCACGGACCTGCGGGTGCCCACGCTCGATGGTGCGATGACCCTGCGGGTGCCGCCGGGAACGCCGAGCGGGCGGGTGCTGCGGGCCCGGGGCAAGGGTGTGGTCCGCCGCGACGGGCAGGCCGGTGACCTGCTGGTCACGCTGGACGTGGTGGTGCCGGCCCGATTGTCGGACGAGGCGCGCACGGCGCTGGAGTCGTTCGCCGAGCAGACCCCGCCGGCGGCCCGGGAACATCTCGACGCCCGGGTGCGTCGAGTCAGTTAGTCCAGTGGAATGGACGCGGAGGTGAGCGGGATGTCGGGCGAGTTCCTCGGTTCGGGCGACCCTGCCTACGAGGCCAAGGTGCTGATGATCTCGGTAGCGGCACGGATGGCGGGGATGCACCCGCAGACCCTGCGCCAGTACGACCGACTGGGGCTGGTGCAGCCCGGCCGAGCCGCTGGTGGCGGGCGTCGCTACAGCGTCCGCGACGTGGTGTTGCTGCGCGAGGTGCAGCGGCTCAGCCAGGACGACGGCATCAACCTGGCCGGCGTCAAGCGGATCATCGGGCTGGAACGGCTGTTGGAGCAGGCGCAGCAGCGGGTGGCCCGGCTGGAGGCGGAGCTGGACGCCGCGTACCGCCGGGTGGCGGAGCTGGAGTCGTTGGCCCGCTTCCCGGGCCGGGATCTGGTGCCGACCAACCGCACCTCCACCGCCCTGGTGGTGTGGCGCCCACGCCGGACGCCCGATCGCTGACCCGCCGCTCACCCGGATCTGACTTCTCGGCCCGGACCACGCTGGATTCCCGGCGCGGTCCGGGCCACTTCAGTTAGCCTGTCGATAAGGGTCCAATCGGCTTAATCTGGACCTACCGGCATGGCAAGGGGGAGCGATGGCGGAATCGGCGAAGAAGGTGGCCCAGCAGACCGAGGACCGGTTGGAGAACCTGGCCGAGACCGTCCGCAAGAAGTTCGACAAGGTGACCGAGGGGACCTATCGGGACCGGATCATCGCGGGCCGGTTCGCCGAAGACGGCGACCACGCCGGCGAACGGGGCCGACCCGAGACGGAGCGTAAGCAGGACTGACCGGTGACCGACGTGCGGGCCGGGACCCACGGGGGGTCCCGGCCCGTTCGCCGTGTCGGGGTCGCGGCCCGTTCGCTGTCGGGAAGTGCGGGCCGACGTTGGGACGCCGCCCTCGACCCGAGCTGGGTGGCCGGCCGACGCACAGGTTTTCTAGAGCTGAATCGTTGACGACATCGCGCCACCGGGGCGGGCGTGAATCGTTTACGACATCAGCTCCAAAGGGCCGCACACAGCAACAGCACCCCACCGCCGCGGGCGAGGGAGCCGCCTGAGCCGTCTCAGCCGAGGCGGCGGTTCTCGCGGACCAGGCCGCCCTCGCACCAGTCCCGGTAGACGAAGAGGTCCGGTCGGGCCAACAGCACCCGGCCGTTGTGCGCCCAGACCTTCATCAGCTCGTCGCCGTCACGCTCGGCCTGTTCGACGAGCTTGCGGAAGCGGCGCTTCGGGTGGGCGCGGAAGTTCGTCCGGATGCCGTCGGCCGCGTAGATGTAGAGGCAGTGCAACGCGAAACGCCGGGCCGGGCAGGTTGGATCCATCGCCAACTCGAAGAGTGTCAACACCAGCCGGTCACCGGAGACCAGCAGGTCCCAGTCGGGTGGCATCGAGGCCAACGGCACCGAATCGGGCTGGTACGCCCACGCTCGCAACTCCGCCGGAGTCGGATCGACGGGGTTGGCGAAGCCGTGGAACGTCGACTCCTGCACGCTCACCGGCCAACCTTCCGCTCTCGCCCGCGTTTGGCAACGCTGCCTGCGGACCCTGGGCTGCTGGGGCGAAACGGTAACCCGCCGTCGGGTGCTGCGGTAGTACCCGCGAGGAGCAATTCCGCAACCGTTGGCACGGGCGGGTCCATCGCATCGACGGCGCAGCCGATGATGCTCCTATGACTATCCACGTTCGACGGTTTCAGCGGGGCGCCGAGGCCGAGTTCGTCGCGGGGCTGGAGTGGCTATTCGCCCCTCCCGGCAGTCGTCCCGGGGATTGGGACCGCGACCGCGCCGTCGAGCGGACCGGGCAATTGCTCGCCCACGAGGACGTCGCACTCTTCGCGGCACGATCGGACGAAGATCAGTTGGTCGGCGTGGCCAGCGTCTACGTGGACATCCTCTCGGTGCGCTTCGGCCGCAGGGCTTCGATCGAGGACCTCGCCGTGCACCCCGAGTGGCGTTCCCGGGGTGTCGGCTCCAGCCTCCTCACGGTGGCCAGGGCGTGGGCGAACGAACAGGGTGCCGACTACGTCTTCCTGGAGTCCGGCCTTGCCCGCACCGAGGCGCACCGTTTCTACCTCCGCGAGGGCGCGACCCACGCCGCCGCGGCGTTCAGGTGGAGCTCAGTGCAGTGAGTCGGCGACCGGGATCGGCTCCCGCCGTTGGGCCGCCGCGCGGTTGCGCAGCCACCGCTTGAACCACGGGTAGTCAGGCAGCCGGGCCAGGATCGGCCCGGTCACCACTGTGATCAGGACGTACGTAGCGGCCAGCGCGGCCAACCGCGGCTCGACGCTCCCGGCGGCCACCGCGAGCCCGGCGATGACGATCGAGAACTCACCTCGGGGTACGAGTGCCAGGCCGGTCCGCCATCGACCGGGTTCCGCGATGCCGACCCGGCGGGCGGCCAGGTAGCCGGTGAGCGTCTTCGTCGCCATGGTGACCACGGCCAGGGCGAGTGCCGGCAGCAGCACCGGCGGAATGTCCTGCGGGTCGGTGGTCAGGCCGAAGAAGACGAAGAACACCGCGGCGAACAGGTCCCGCAGCGGCGAGAGCAACTCGGTGGCGTGGTGCGCCACCGGGCCGGAGAGCGCGATGCCTACCAGGAACGCGCCGACCGCCGCCGACACCTTGAGCGAAGCGGCGAGGCCCGCGATCAGTAACGTCAGACCGAGTACGCCGAGCAGCAGCGCCTCCGGGTCCTTCACCGACAGGGCGGACGAGATCAGGTGGCCGTACCGGATGGCGACCACCAGCACGATCAGCACCGTTCCCACCGCGATGGTGAGCGCGATCCCGCCGCCGAGCAGGCCGGTGCCGGCCAGTACGGCAGTGACGAGTGGCAGGTAGAGGGCCATCGCCAGGTCCTCGATGACCAGCACCGAGAGGATCACCGGTGTTTCCCGGTTACCGAGCCGGCCCAGGTCGGCGAGGACCTTGGCGATCACGCCGGAGGACGAGACCCAGGTGATGCCGCCGAGCACCAGGGCGGCGACCCAGTCCCAGCCGAGCAGCAGGGCGAACCCCGCGCCGGGTAGCGCGTTGAGGACGCCGTCGATCAGCCCGGCCGGTGCCGCCGAGCGCAGGTTGCCGACGAGTTCGTTTGCCGAGTACTCCAGGCCGAGCATCACCAGCAGAAGGATGACGCCGATCTCGGCGCCGACTGCGAAGAACTCCTCGCTGGCGTCCAGCGGCAGCAGCCCGCCGTGCCCGAACGCGAGCCCGGCGAGCAGGTAGAGGGGAATGGGAGAGAGGCCGAATCGCCGGCTGAGCCGGCTGAGAAGCCCAAGCAGCAGCAGCAGCGCACCGACTTCGATGAGCAGCGTGGTGAAATCGTGCATCCGCCTCAGCCGTCCGGGTCACTGTCGGCGAGGATGGCGGAAACGCCGTCGAGACCTCTACGGGTCCCGACAACGACCACCACGTCGCCGGCCGCGAAGCGGAAGGAGGGGAGTGGCGAAACGATCACTTCGCCTTCACGCAGTACAGCCACGATGGAGGCGCTGGTGCGGGTACGCGCCTTGGTGTCGCCGAGCTTCCGGTTGACGTACGGGGAGCCGGCAGTGATGGCGATCTGCTCGGTGAGCAGACCGGCGGCCTGCTCCCGGAGCCCGGAGAGCTGGCCGAGCATCAGCGACGCGCCGAGGATGTCGGCAAGAGCCTCGGCCTCGTCGTCGGTCAGCGGAATGTCCGACTGGCAGGCGTCCGGGTCGTCGGGATCGTAGAGAACGAGATCACGGCGGCCGTTGCGGTGAGAAACGACGCCCAGGCGGCGTCCGGACTCCGTCACCAGATCGTGACGTACCCCGATCCCGGGTAAGGCGGTCTGCTCGACACGTACTCGCACAGTCCAAGGCTACCGCTTCGTGAACAGAACGCAGATCTTGGAGGGACAGCCCTCCTCGGATCAAGCGGTCGGTGCCCGCGCCGGCAGAGCGGGCGCGGGCACCTGGGCACGTCGGGGTCAGCGGAGGCTGGCGAAGAACTCGCGGATGTCGGCGACCAGCACCTCGGTGGCCTGGTGGGCGGCGTAGTGGCCGCCGACGTCGCCCCGGCCGTCGACGTCGGTCTCGTACGCCGTCCACCGGACGATGTTCGCGTGGTCCCGCTCGGCGAAGCGGCGGATGGACTGGAAGTCGCCGGGGAACATGGCCAGCGCGGTCGGAGCGGTGGTCGGCTCGGTCGGCGGTTCGCCGGCGTGCGCGTCCTCCCAGTAGAGCCGGATCGCCGAGGCGGCCGTGCCGGTGAACCAGTAGAGCGCCACGTTGGCCAGGATGAAGTCGGCGTCCAGGCTCTCGTCGAAGAGTTGGGCGTTCCAGGCGAGCAGCCCCACCGGCGAGTCGGCCAGCGCGAACGCCAGGGTCTGCGGCTGCTGACTGTGCACCTGGTTGAAGGAGAACTTGTTCTCGTAGAACCACTGGAGGTGCCCGAGCGCCGCCTGGTCCGCCTCGGAGAGCCCGGCGAACTCGGCCGGGTCGCCGGAGGGGAACGAGAAGAGCTGGGTGACGTGTACGCCGAGCACCCGCCCCGGGTCGACCCGGCCCAGCTCCGGCGCGACCATCGAGCCGGCGTCGTTGCCGACCGCGCCGTAGCTGTCGTACCCCAGGCGGTTCATCAACTCGGCCCAGGCGCGGGCGATGCGGAACCGGTTCCAGCCGGCGGCGCGGGTTGGGCCGGAGAAACCGAACCCGGGCAGCGACGGAACGACCACGTGGAAGGCCGGCGCGTCCCTGTCGGTCGGCTCGGTGAGCGGGGCGATCACGTCGAGGTACTCCAGCACCGAGCCGGGCCAGCCGTGGGTGAGCACCAGCGCCGTGGCGTCCGGCCGGGACGACCGGACGTGCAGGAAGTGGATCTGCTCGCCGTCGATCTCGGTGACGAACTGCGGGTTTGCGTTCAGGCGGGCCTCGACGGCTCGCCAGTCGAACTCGCCCCGCCACCTGTCGACGAGGGTGCGCACCCGGTCGTTGCTCATCCCGTACGAACCACCGGCGCCGGGCAGGTCGGCGGGCCAGAGGGTGCGGTCCAGCCGGGCGGCCAGGTCGTCGAGGGCGGTCTGCGGGACCTCGACGCGGAACGGGCGGATCGCGGTGTCGCTCATGGCGGAACTCCTTCGGAACGGAATGTTTCGTTCTGTAATCACCATAGCAGAGCGGAACGATCCGTTCCACTGTTAGGCTGAGAGCATGTCAACGACTTCCGGCAAGACGCTGGGCGGTCGCCGCGCCCAGGCCGCCCGCAACGACGAGGTCATCCTCGAAGCCGCCCGCGCCGTCTTCCTCGACGACCCGAAGGCCCCGATCGCCGCCGTCGCGGAGCGCGCGGGCGTCGGCATCAGCGCCCTCTACCGGCGGTACGCGGGAAAGGAGGACCTGCTGCGCCAGCTCTGCCACGACGGCCTGCGCCGGTACGTCACCGAGGCCGAGACCGCACTCGACGAGCCGGACGACTGGGCCGCTTTCACCGGCTTCCTGGCCCGGGTGGTCGACGCCGACGTGCACTCGCTCACAGTCCATCTGGCCGGCACCTTCACCCCGACCGAGGAGATGGGCCGGGACGCGATGCGCGCCGGCGAGTTGGCCACCGCTCTGGTCGACCGGGCCCACGCCAGCGGGCGGCTGCGCCCCGACGCTGTCGTACACGATCTGGGGTTGCTGTTGGAGGCGTGCGCCGCGGTCCGCGTACCCGATCCGGAGCGGACCCGCCAACTGCGCCGGCGGCAGCTCGCGGTCCTGCTGGCCGGTCTGTCGTCGGTGCCGGAAGCGGACCCGCTGCCCGGCCCGCCCCCGGCGGCCGGCGAGTTCGACTGGCGGTGGCGGCGCCGGGAGTGATGGGCGTCACGCGCTAAGGTTGAGCGGAATACGCTCAACTCTGGTTGTGTCCAACCCAATGGACAACGCCGATCCGGGGGAGCCCATGAACACCGAAAGACTCACCACCAAGAGCCGCGAAACCATCACGGGCGCTGTCGCGCTGGCCAACCAGCGCGGTCACGCCACAGTGGAGCCCTGGCACCTGCTCCTCTCACTCCTGGACACCGACGGCTCGACCGCCACCGGTTTGCTGCGCGCCGTCGGGGCCGACCCGACCGAGCTGCGCCAGGCCGCCCAGCGCGCTGTCGACAACCTGCCGGCCGCACGCGGCTCCAGCATCGCCGAGCCGACGTTGGCTCGGGAGTTCGTCAACGCCATCGGTGCCGCCGAGCAGATCGCCAGGCCGCTGGGCGACGAGTACACCTCCACCGAGCACCTGCTCGCCGGCCTGGCCCGGGTGGGCGGGGCGGTGTCCGGAGCGCTGAAGACCGCCGGTGCCACCGAGGAGGCCCTGGTCGCCGCCTTCCCGACCGTTCGCGGTGGGGACCGGCGAGTCACCACCGCCGACCCCGAGCAGACCTACCAGGCCCTGACCAAGTACGGCGTCGACCTCACCGCCAGCGCCCGGGACGGAAAGATCGACCCGGTCATCGGCCGGGACTCCGAGATCCGTCGGGTCATCCAGGTGCTCTCCCGGCGTACCAAGAACAACCCGGTGCTGATCGGCGAGCCCGGCGTCGGCAAGACCGCGATCGTCGAGGGCCTGGCCCAGCGGATCGTCGCCGGCGACGTGCCCGAGTCGCTGCGCGACAAGAAGCTGATCTCGCTGGACCTCGGCGCGATGGTCGCCGGTGCGCAGTACCGGGGCCAGTTCGAGGAGCGACTGAAGTCCGTCCTGGAGGAGATCAAGAACTCCAACGGGCAGGTCATCACGTTCCTCGACGAGCTGCACACAGTCGTCGGTGCCGGCAAGGGCGAGGGCTCGATGGACGCCGGCAACATGCTCAAGCCGATGCTGGCCCGTGGTGAGCTGCGGATGGTGGGCGCCACCACGCTGGACGAGTACCGCGAGCACATCGAGAAGGACCCGGCACTGGAGCGTCGTTTCCAGCCGGTGCTTGTCGGTGAGCCGACCATCGAGGACACCATCGGCATCCTGCGCGGGCTCAAGGAGCGCTACGAGGTGCACCACGGCGTACGGATCACCGACGCCGCGCTGGTGGCCGCCGCGACGCTGTCCGACCGTTACATCACCGACCGGTTCCTGCCCGACAAGGCGATCGACCTGGTCGACGAGTCCGCGTCCCGGCTCCGGATGGAGATCGACTCGCGGCCGGTCGAGGTGGACGAGATCGAGCGGGCGGTCCGCCGGCTGGAGATCGAGGAGATGGCCCTGGCCAAGGAGCCGGACGCCGCCTCGGCCGAGCGGTTGGAGCGGCTCCGCAAGGAGTTGGCCGACAAGCGCGAGCAGCTCACGGTGCTCTCCGAGCGTTGGCAGACGGAGAAGAGCCACATCACCAAGCTCTCCACCGCCAAGGAGGAGCTGGAACGCCTCGGCGGTGAGGCCGAGCGGGCCGAGCGGGACGGCGAACTGGAACGCGCCGCCGAGCTGCGCTACGGCCGGATCCCCGCCCTGAAGGTCGAGCTGAAGCAGGCCGCCGAGGAACTGGCCCAGCTCCAGGCCGACGGCGCGATGCTCAAGGAGGAAGTCGGCGCGGACGACATCGCCGCGGTGGTGGCCTCCTGGACCGGCATCCCCGCCGGCCGCCTGCTCGAAGGTGAGACGGCCAAGCTGCTGCGGATGGAGGAGTCGCTGGGCGGCCGGGTGGTCGGCCAGACCGAGGCGGTCGGCGCGGTCTCCGATGCGGTACGCCGTGCCCGGGCCGGTATCGCCGACCCGGATCGCCCGACCGGCAGCTTCCTCTTCCTCGGCCCCACCGGCGTCGGCAAGACCGAGCTGGCCAAGGCCCTCGCCGAGTTCCTCTTCGACGACGAGCGGGCCATGGTCCGCATCGACATGAGCGAGTACGGCGAGAAGCACTCGGTCGCCCGCCTGGTCGGTGCCCCGCCCGGCTACGTCGGTTACAACGAGGGTGGTCAGCTCACCGAGGCGGTGCGCCGACGGCCGTACTCGGTGGTGCTGCTGGACGAGGTGGAGAAGGCCCACCCGGACGTCTTCGACGTGCTGCTCCAGGTGCTCGACGACGGCCGGCTCACCGACGGCCAGGGTCGCACCGTGGACTTCCGTAACGCGATCCTGATCCTCACGTCCAACCTCGGGTCGTCGGTGATCAGCGACCTGACGCTCGCCGACGAGCAGCGCCGGGAGGGCGTGCTGGCCGTGGTCCGGTCGCACTTCAAGCCGGAGTTCCTCAACCGGCTGGACGACATGGTGGTCTTCGCCTCGCTGCGTGGGGACGACCTGCGCTCCATCGTCGACATCCAGTTGAACCGGATGCGGCGGCGGTTGGCCGATCGCCGGCTGGGTCTGGAGATCACCGATGCCGCCCGGGACTGGCTGGCCGAGCACGGCTACGACCCGATCTACGGTGCGCGACCGCTCCGTCGCCTGGTCCAGACCGCAATCGGAGACCAACTGGCGAAGGCCCTCCTGTCCGGCCAGATCCGCGACGGCGAAACGGTGAAGGTGGACCGCGCCACCGAAACCAACACCCTCTCCGTCACCGCCGCCTGATCCGCCGCGCCCGGGCCGATCCCGCCTCGCAGGCGGGGTCGGCCCGACCCGTTTCTCCGCCCCGACGGCACCCCACCGGGACGCTCCGTAGCTGCCGCATCACCAGACAATGAAGTGTTTCTCCAGGTGCGCGGGGTTGTTACCGTTCCCGCCGACGCACTTGGGGAGGTGGTCGGCATGAACGGTCCTATGGCGTACCTGGTGACGACGCTGGGGTGTCTGATCGGAATCGCCGGGGTCGTGGTGGCGGTGGTGGCGGTGCGCAAGGGCCGCAAGGCCGCCCGGCCGGCGGCACCCGCGGACCCGTTCCGGGACACCGACAGCGACGCGCTCCGCGGTGACCCGCGCACGCTCAAGCCCGGCGACATCGTCGAGATCCGCCGGGTGTCGTACGCGGTCCGAGGCTCGGTGCATCTGAACGAGGGCGGCTGGAGCTGGGCCGAGCACCTGCTGGACACCGTCGAGGGCGACAAGCGCTGGCTCTCCGTGGAGGAGGACCCTGACCTGGAGCTGGTGCTCTGGACCGCCGAGCCGGCCGCCACGATCACCCCGGGTGCGTCCACGCTCGACTTCGCCGGCCGCCGCTACGCCCTGGAAGAGTCCGGTCAGGCCCGCTTCACTGCCACCGGCAGCACCGGCCTCGACCCCAGTGGCACCCTTCGATACCACGACTACCGGGCCCAGGGCGGCGAACGGCTTTCCTTCGAGGCGTACGGCCAGGCCGGCTGGGAGGTCGCCCGGGGCGAGCAGTTGCACCGCGCCGACGTGATGGTGTATCCGCAGGCCGGGCCGGAGGCCAGCTGACGTGTTGGTGAGCCTCCACACCCCATACGTCGACACCTGTGCCGCCGACCTGAGCCTGGCACTCGGCGGCCCGGAGCGGCCAGCGCTGCACGTCCGCGACCTCACGCTGCCCGGGGACGTCCGGCTACGGCTGCGCCTGCTGGGCGCGTCCCACCAGGTGGTGCTGGCCGAACCCGGCGGTGCGGCCGAACTCACCGAGACGGTCGCCTGCCTGCCTGGTCGGCCGCCGCACCTGCCCGACGCCCTGCACGACGAGGCGGGCGGCTACCGCTTCACCGCCAGCGTGCTGCGCCCCGCCGACGGTGAGTTGCACACCCGGATCGCCGGGCTCCGCGCCGACCTGGCCGACGACCCGTACGCCCTGGTCGGAGTCTTTCCCGGTGACCCGGACGCGGTCACCGCGCTGGCCGTGCGCACCGACCTGCCGCACCTGTCGGTCGGCTGGCGTACCTGGCACGCGTACCCGCAGACCAACGAGCTGGTCCTGACCGAGACGGTGGTGGCACTGCGATGACGTACCGACGCTGGTTCGTGGTGGGCGCGGCGACGGCAGTGGTCGGCGTGCTGGTGGCGGCCTTCGCGCTCGTCAACGGCACCTTCTCGCCGCGCGCCTACGTGCAGGACAGGTACTCGCGAGCGGCCAGCCGGGACATCGGCCGGGAAGCGACCGCGTACACCTCGTCCAAGTCACCGACCACTGTCGCCAAGGAACTGACCGACGCGTGGAAGCCGTCCGACCGGTACGCCGACGGCAGCGGCGTCTACCTGCGCTACGACGACGACTCGGTGGTGATCCTGCCGAATGCCGCCGGCTCGGTGATCCTGCTCGAAGACATGGACACCGCTCACCCCCGTTACCACTCGACCGTCGGGTCGTACTGGGGCTGGGGACGCGGCAGCAGCGTGCGGGGCGGCGGCCCCGGCGCCGGCAAGTAGCCCGACGCCCGACCCCTTCATCTGGAGCCCCCCGTGCACAACCTCGTCACCGATCTGCTGGCCACCCTCGCCTTCGGCGCGGTCGGCGTCGTCCTCATGGGCGTCGGCTACGGGCTGGTCGACCTGACCACTCCCGGCAAGCTCCATGAACTGATCTGGACCGAGCGCAACCGCAACGCGGCGCTGCTGCTCGCGTCCAACCTGCTCGGCGTCGGCACCATAGTGGTCGCGGCGATCGTCGCCAGCGACGACGACTTCGCCCTGGGGCTGGTCGGTGCGGCGGCGTACGGGATCGTCGGCCTGGTCATCATGGCCGCGGCGTTCCTGCTGCTCGACGCGGTGACCCCGGGCCGGCTCGGCGAGCTGCTGGTCGACCCGGAGCCGCACCCCGCCGTGTGGGTGTCGGCAGTGGTGCACCTGGCCACCGGCGCGATCATCGCCGCCGCGATCCTCTGATGACCGGGGGACCGCGACCGGGCGATGCCGGTCGGCCGTACCCGGGGCGGTCATGAGCACCGGGGCGCCGCCGGTGGTCGACGGCGGCACCGAGGCCCGGCCGCACTGGCGGCTCGCCCGCGCGGCGGTGCTGGTCGCGGTTTTCGTCTGCGCCGCCTGCGGGCTGGTCTACGAGCTGGCCCTTGTCGCGCTCGGCAGCTACCTGATCGGCGACACCGTCGGGCAGGCGTCGATCGTGCTCGGTGTGATGGTCTTCGCGATGGGCGTCGGCGCGCTGGTCGCGAAGCCGTTGCAGCCCCGGGCCGCCGCAGCGTTCGCGGTGATCGAACTGACCCTGGCCCTGCTCGGTGGTCTGTCCGTACTCGGCCTCTACGCCGCCTTCGCCTGGCTCGACCTGTACGGCCCGGCGCTGGTCGGCACCGCCTTCGTCCTGGGCCTGCTGATCGGCGCGGAGATTCCGCTGCTGATGGTGATGTTGCAGCGCATCCGCGAGCAGGCCGCCGGCAGTGCGGTGGCCGACCTGTTCGCCGCCGACTACGTCGGCGCGCTGCTCGGCGGGCTCGCCTTCCCGTTCCTGTTGATCCCCGTCTTCGGCCTGCTCAAGGGTGCCCTGGTGGTCGGCGCGGTGAACGCGGTGGCCGGTCTCGCCCTGGTCTGCACGGTGTTCCGGAGTGAGCTGAGCCGCCGGGCCCGGCTCGTCCTCGGCGCCGGCTCTGTCGTGGTAGCGCTCTGCCTGGGGTACGCCTGGGTGACCGCCGCCGACTTCGAGGTGACCGCCCGGCAGCAGCTCTACCGGGACCCCGTCGTGTACGCCGAACGCTCCCGTTACCAGGAGATCGTGCTGACCCGGTCGGTGCGGGAGGTCGGCCACGCCGACAGCGACCTGCGGTTGTTCCTCAACGGTGATCTTCAGTTCAGCTCGGTCGACGAGTACCGCTACCACGAGGCGCTGGTGCATCCGGCGATGCGCGGCCCGCGCGGCGACGTCCTGGTTCTCGGTGCCGGCGACGGCCTCGCCGTCCGGGAGATCCTGCGGTACCCGGACGTCCGCCGGGTGACAGTGGTCGACCTCGACCCGGCGGTGGTGGCGCTGGCCAGCACCGTGCCGCAACTGCGGGAGCTCAACGGCGGCTCGCTCGACGACCCCCGGGTACGGGTGCTGAACACCGACGCGTTCGGCTGGCTGCGTACCGCCGCCGAGCGCTTCGACGTGGTGGTCGCCGACCTGCCGGACCCGGACGAGACGGCCACCGCCAAGCTCTACACGGTCGAGTTCTACGCGCTGATCAGGTCGGTGCTCGCCGAGCAGGGACGGCTCGTGGTGCAGTCCGGCTCGCCGTACTTCGCGCCCCGCTCCTACTGGTCGATCGACGCGTCGGTGCGGGAAGCCGGCTTCGCCACAGTGCCGTACCACGTCGACGTGCCGTCCTTCGGCGACTGGGGTTTCCTGCTCGCCACGGCGGGACCCGTCCCGCCGGTGCTGGAACTGCCGGCCGACGCGCCCCGGCTGCGTTTCCTCGACCCGGGCGTGCTGCGGGCGGCGGCGGCCTTTCCACCCGACCGCGCCCGCCTGAACGTGCCCCCCAGCACCCTCCTCCAACCGAGGGTCCTCGACTACGCCCGCACCGAGTGGCGCGGCTACTGACCCCACCACCTGGCGCCTGAAACGAGGCGCTGAGACAGGCGAGTGTCCGCTCATGGCGCAAACCTCGTGATTAACGGGGTGGAGTGGGGGCGGACGGGGAAAGGGTGGAGGCATGTTTGGGATGCGGAAGGCTTGGGAGCGCGAATTGGGCGCCGCCGTCGACGAGTTGGTGGCGGCTGACACGCTCGCCTTCGGTGGGGTGGGGATCGCGGGCGCGCTGCTGCCGGTGACCGAGGCGTACCACCGGGTCGAGGCCGCCCTCAGCGACCACCCCGAGGAGGTACGCCGCCAGCTCGACCGGGTGCTGGCCGACGGCACACCCGCCGGCCGGGCGTACGCGGCCACGCTGCTGGAGCGCGTCGACCCGGAGGCGGCCCGAGCGGCCTGGACGTCGCTGCGGGACGATCCGAGCGAGTTCACCACCTTCGTCGGCTGCGTGATGGATCGCGAAACCCTCGGCACGTACGCCAGTCGGCGGCTCGCCTCAGCATGATCCATTCGCCGGTCGGTGCTGCCCGATTGGTGCTGCCGGTCGCCGACGCCGCGCCGTACGTTGCGAGCCATGAGCCCGCCCGTCGCCGCGCCGCGTCCGCCCCGCCCGGTCACCGTGACCATCGCCTTCTGGCTGCAACTGGCAGTGGTGCTGGTGCTGCTCGGCCTGGCCGCGCTGACGGTGGCCGAGGCGGTGCACTTCGATGGCCAGATCGACCGCGCGGCACGGCTGGTGCCGGACGCCGACCCGGACGAGGTGGCTGGCGAGCGGCAGGGCAACGTCGCGATGACGCTGATCCTCGGCGTGCCGGCGGTGCTGCTCGCGGTCTGGTTGGCGGCCACCGCCGTCCCGGTCCGGCGGGGCGCCAACCTCGCACGGATCCTGGTCTTCGTGGCCAGTGGCGCGCAGCTGCTGGTCTGCTTCGCGCAGTGCTGCTCCGGTGGGTTCCTCGTGCCGCTTCTGACCATGCCGGAGATGGGGGACGAGCCGGCACCGGACTGGGACGAAGAGTGGGAGACCTCGACGTTCTACGACACGCTCTACTCCGGCACCGATCCCTGGGACGACCTGTTCTTCCCCGCGGCGGGGCTGGGGGTGCTCACCGTACTGGCCCTCTCCGCAGCCGTGGTCCTGCTGCTGGCGCTGCCGCCGGCGAACCGCTGGTTCGTGCCGCGTACCGCGAACGAGGCGCTGCCCGGCCCGGCCTGGGTGATGCCCGTCCCCACCTACGCCCCGACCGGTTACGGATATCCGACAGCTCCACTCGTGCCGGGCTTCCTGCCGCCGAACCAGCCGCTCCCACCCGGCTACCTGATCTGCCCCGACCCGGCCGCGCACCTGACGCCGGGTGCGCCAGGCACCTCACCAGGGACGACGGGACCGCCGACGGTGCCTCCGGAGGACGCACCCGACCACCCTCGCTAGCTGAGCTGTCGGCCACAGCGCGGGCCTTCCTGGTGCCGAGGGTTGTTACCGTCTGCGCCGACGTACCTGGGGAGGTGGTCGGGTGGACGCGCTGGTGACGTGCCTGGTGGCGGCTGTTGCCGTACTCGCGGTGGCGGTGGTCGTGGTCGTCGTGCGGGCCCGCCGACGGCCGACGGGCCGGCCCGACGGCCAGTCGACGGAGCCGCCGCGCGACGGCCCGCTCCGCCTGACTCAGGGCGACCGCGTGCGGATCCGCGAGCGGGAGTACGCGGTGAGTGCCACGATCCGTCTGGTCGAGGGCGACTGGAGTTGGGTGCAGCACCTCCTCGACGACGACTCCGGCACCCGCCACCGGCTCTCCGTGGAGGACGGCCCCGAACTCGAGCTGGTGTTCTGGACCGCCGAACCGGGCGCCACCGTCACCCCGGGCGCCCCGACCATCGAACTCGGCGGGCGGCGCTACACCTGGGCCGAGACCGGGCAGGCGCGTTACACCGCCACCGGAGAGACCGAGCTGCCGTCGACCGGGACGATGCGCTACCACGACTACCAGGCCGGTGGCGCCGCGCGGCTCTCCTTCGAGGCGTACGGCGAAGAGGGTTGGCGGGTCGCCCGCGGTGACCTGCTCGCCCCCGCCGACCTGACGATCCGCCCGCCTCGTGCCTGAGGCCCGCTGAGCCGGACCGAGCGGACGCGCCGGGCTCGTCACGGCATGCCGAACTGGCTGGTTGTCGATACGGTGTGGGCGCGATCTTAGGGAAGGAGAATCGTGGTCGATTCCCAGAGCACGCCGGCCCGTCAGCGGCCATCCATTGTGTCGATTTCCAGTTACCTGCTCTTCCTGTTCCTGGCACTCCAGGTGATCACTCTGATCATCACGCTCAGCACCTTCGGCAAGACGCGGGACGCGCTCCGTGAGGCGTACGCGGGCAGCGCCACCGACGGTGAGCAGGTGGCCGATGTCTTCGCCGTCATCGGCATCGGTGGGAGCATCGTCCTGCTGCTGCTCGCGGTCGTTCTGGGCGTGCTGGCCCTGTTCAACAACCAGGGCCGCAACGGCGCCCGCATCACCACCTGGATCGTCGGCGGCATCATGGTCTGCTGCGTCGGCGGTGGTCTGCTCAGCAACGCGGCCGGCGGTTTCAACACCGGTGGCGGAACTACTGCCAACGGGCCGAGCCCCGAGGAGATCCAGCGTCGCCTGGAGGAGGCCCTGCCCTCCTGGGTCACCCCGGTCAGCCTCCTGCTCAATGTGCTCAGCCTGATCACGTTGATCGCGGCGCTGGTCCTGCTGGCGCTGCCGAAGGCCAACCCGTTCTTCCGCAAGCAGACCGCGGGCTGGGAGCCGCCGACCCCGGGCGCCAGCTACCCGGGCAACCCGCAGGCGCCCGGTCAGCCGGGCTACCCGCAGGCATCGGGTGAGCCGGGTTATCCGCAGGCATCGGGTGAGCCGGGTTATCCGTCGAGTGGGGAGCCGAGCTACCCGCCGCCACCGGCGGCGGACCGGCCGGACGACACGCCGCCCACGGACCGGCCCGGGTCAACCCCGCCGCCGACCAACTGACGGCTCGATAAGCACGACGCCGACGATCCCTCCGAGTAGGTTGCAACCCGACGCCTACCGGAGGGATTCGTCGTGTCGTACCCGGAATCGGCGCCGGCCCGCCGGCCCGCCGCCGTTCTGTCGGCGGCGACCGTGCTGTCGGTGATGGCTGTCGCCGCACTCGCGTACGCGGTGGTCGACCTGGTGGTGCTGGGCGGGACTGTCGACGCGTTCCGCTCCGCCGCCCGCGACACCTCCGCGAGCGCGGAGCAGATCGACGACGTGGTGACTCTGCTCCGCGCGTCCGCGGTGCTGTCGGCGGTGGTGGCGGTGCTCTCCGCGCTGCTGCTCGCCGGCCTGGCCCTCGGCCTGGTGGCCGGTCGCAACGGTGTCCGAGTGGCGACCTGGGTGGTCAGCGGGCTCGGCCTGCTCGCCGGCTGCTGCAGCGTGGCGGTGGTCGCCGGCGAACGGGCCGCGCCACTGCAACTGGGCTCCGGCGAGGAGGCTCTCGCCGAGTTGCTGGGTCTGCTCGGCGATGCGTACCCGTCCTGGTGGATCCCGCTCAACGCCGGGCTTTCCGTCGCACAGGCGCTCGGTTACCTTGTAGTAGCTACGCTGCTGGCGCTGCCGGCGGCGAACAGGTGGTTCGGCCGCCACCGCTCGACGGCGCCAACCGCACCGCCCATGTTCCCGCCCGCCCCGCACCAGCCCCCGTCTGCGCCGCACACGCCCCCGTACCCGCCCAGGTGAGGACAATGCCGTGACGCTCGACCCCACGACTGCCGAGCGCCGAGCCCTGATCACCGGGGCCACCGCCGGCATCGGCGCGGCGTTCACGCGAAAGCTGGCCGCCGACGGCTGGCACCTGGTGCTCGTTGCCCGCGACGCGGCGCGGCTGACCGAGCTGGCCACCGAGCTTGGTTCCACGTACGGACGCGAGGTGGAGACGATCTCGGCGGATCTGTCCACCGACGACGGCTGCGCCACGGTGGAGCAGCGGCTCGCCGACGGCAGCCCGGTGCACCTGCTGGTCAACAATGCGGGGATCAGCCTCAACAAACCGTTCCTGCGCTCCACGGCGGAGGACGAGGCGCGACTGTTGCGACTCAACGTGCACGCGGTCATGCGGCTGACCCTGGCGGCGCTTCGACCGATGACTGAACGGCGAAATGGGGCAGTGATAAATGTCTCTTCGGTCGCCGGCTTCGGTACGGCGATGCCCGGATCGACGTACTCGGCCAGCAAGGCGTGGGTCACCAACTTCAGTGAGTCCGTCGGGCAGTCGGCGCGGCCGTTCGGCGTTCAGGTGATGGCTCTCTGCCCCGGCTACACACGCACCGAATTCCATCAGCGGGCCGGCATCAACATGTCCAAGACGCCGGAGTGGCTGTGGCTGCGGGCCGAGGATGTGGTGGAAGAAGCCCTGCGTGACCTGCGCAAAGGCAAGATGGTCAGCATCCCGGCGTGGAAGTACAAGGTGGTCGTCGCCGGCATGCGACACGCGCCGCGGCGGCTGCTCCAGGCGGTCGCGCGGGACACCCGCGGCCGGATCGGTCGCGACGAGCGCTGAGCTTCGACCGGCCCGCCGACCCCGAGCGAGTGGTGGGACGGCGCTGGCACGCCGCTGTCGGGCCAGTTGCTGAGCGTAGTCGAACATCGCCAGTCATCGGTTCCCCTCGGGGCTGATCAGGGTGGACCCCGCACACGGCGTTCAGAGTTGCGCAGTAACCTCTATCGCCATGGGGGACCACGACGACCTGCGTAAATTCATTACCGACCTGGCTGTGGTCCACGGCCGGGTCGTGCTCTCGTCGGGGCGCGAGGCAGACTGGTACGTGGATCTGCGGCGCGTCACGCTCCATCACCGGGCCGCTCCTCTGGTCGGCCGGGTGTTGCTCGACCTCACCGCCGACTGGGAGTTCGACGCCGTTGGGGGCCTCACCCTGGGCGCGGATCCTGTCGCGCTCTCGATGCTGCACGCCGCCGCTCCGACCGGCCGGGCCCTGGACGCCTTTGTGGTGCGCAAGGCGGGCAAGGCCCACGGTCTTCAGCGGCGGATCGAGGGACCGGAGGTGGCTGGCCGTCGAGTGTTGGCGGTGGAGGACACATCCACGACGGGCGGAAGTGTTTTGACCGCTGTCGAGGCGCTTCGCGAGGCCGGGGCGGAAGTCGTGGGCGTGGTGGTTATTGTTGATCGAGGCGCCGGCGACGCGGTGCGAGCCGCCGGATTGCCGTACCGGGCGGCCTATACGTTGGCTGACCTCGGCCTTGTGGCGTAAAAGTCTGCCGATTCGGATCTGCTGATATGCAGGCGGATCGATGCTGCTGGTGGAAGGATGGAATACGTGGGAACTGCGTTGGCCGAAATGACTATGCCTCAGATCTCGCCGCTAAACGGCGAGCCGATCGAACGTGCCGATGCCGAGCGTCTGGCCGGGGTCCTCAAGGCCCTTGCTGATCCTGCTCGGTTGCGGCTGCTCAGCCTGATCCAGTCGGCCCCCGAGGGCGAGGCGTGCGTCTGTGACCTGACGGCGCCGCTCGGCCTCTCTCAGCCGACGGTCAGTCACCACCTGCGTATCCTCACCGAGGCTGGCTTGTTGCAGCGGGAGAAGCGCGGTGTCTGGGCGTACTACAGCCTGGTCCCGAGTGCGATCGCGACGATCGCCGACCTGCTGACCCCGCCGCGTAAGCGGGCCACCAAGAAGGCCCGCTGACCTAGGCACTACACGCCGTTCCGAGCCGGGGCGGCGTCCGGTGGCGAGCCAGGGGTGGCGCCACCGGTGGTTGACACCTGCTCGTCCCCGGTCGCACCACCGGAGGCCGGGTTCGACATGCCGACGGCCGACCCCCTCACCAGGGGGCCGGCCGTCGTCGTACCGTTCAACGGTCCTGGCCGTGCTCCGGGCGCTGACGGCCGTGCTCGTGCCGGTCGTGGTCGAACGCCTCGCGGGCCGCCTCCACCGCGCCGGCGGCACTGGCCGCCGCGACCACAGCGACCGCCTCGCCGCGCTTACGAGCCCGCCGGTCGCGGAGGAACTCGAAGAAGATCGGCAGCACCGAGATCACAATGATCAGGGCCACCACCGGCAGGATGTAGTGGTCGATCTTGTCACCGATGGCCTGGTAGATCTGCTCGGCCAGCAGGTAGCCGATCAGCAGGATGCCGTCCACCCAGAGCACCGCGCCGACGATGTTCCAGAGCAGGAACTTCTTGGCCGGCATGCCGAGCGCGCCCGCCACCGGGTTGAGGAACGTCCGGACGATCGGAATGAAGCGCGCCAGCACGACGGCCTTCGCCGGGCCGAACTTCTGGAAGTAGTACTCCGCCTTCTCCACGTACTCCTTCTTGAAGAGACGGGAGTTCGGCCGCTCGAACATCGGCCGGCCGTACCGCGCGCCGAGCCAGTGCCCCAGCTGCGCCCCGACGATCGCGCAGATCGGCCCACCGATCAGCAGGCCGGTGAGGGAGAGGCGGGTGCCGTCACCGAAGATCGCGTCCGCCACCGGTGACGAGGCGACCCCGGCGAGGAACAGCAGCGAGTCACCGGGGAAGAAGAAGCCCACCAGCAGGCCGGTCTCGGCGAAGAGGATCACCCACACGCCGATCAGCCCGAAGGTCTGCAACAGATCCTTGGGATCGAGCGGGTTCAGGGCGACGCTCTCCAGGAGAGCGCGGGTCTTCTCAGCTGTGTCCACGGCCACAAAGGGTACCGAAGCCCAGGGTCCCGGCCGCGCCGGACCGGCCCGTCACCACCCGCCCGCGTCTTGGGGTCGTGGGGTCGTGGGGTCGTGGGGTCGTGGGGTCCAACGACGGTGCCCCGCCGACCGTGTGGTCGACGGGGCACCGGTGGTGCGGGGTGGGTCAGGCGACGAAGCGGGTCCGGCGGCGCTTGGCCACCAGGTAGCCGCCGGCGCCCGCGGCGAGCAGCAGCGCGCCGAGGCCGGCGATCAGCCCGGTGGACTGACCGGTGATCGGCAGCGAACCGCCGTCGTCACCGCCGCCCTGGCCGCCGTCTCCGCCGCCGTTCACCAGGATCTGCGCGGTGTCGTTGGCCGGGTTCAGGTCCTTGATCTCGGTCTCCTCGCGCCCGGTACGCAGCGTGACCTCGCCGGCCTGGTCGCCGGCCTGGTCGATCCGCACCTGGAACTCGTAGTCGACCTTCTCGCCCTTTTTGATCGAGCCGTCCACGAAGCACCGGTAGACCCGCGCGCCGGGCTTGCCCGGCTCCCACCCGTCGTCCTCGGAGTCGAAGCAGTTCTCCGGAGCGCGGACGGCGGTGACGCCCTTCGGCAGCGTGACGGTGGTGCCGACATATGGCGACTCGCCGCCACCCGCGTTGACGGCCGCCGGCCCGTTGTTGACGTAGCCGACAGTGAGCGCGACGGTGGCGCCGACGTCACCGGTCACCGTCGCGCCGCGCGCTGCCACATCGGCCCGCTGGTCGCCGGTCACCTGAAGGTCGACCCAGGTCGAGTTGTCCAACGGGTTGACGTCGGTCTGCCGGGAGCGCAGGTTCATGACCGGCTCGAGCTTCAGCTCACCCTCGGTCCCGTTCGGCCCGATCTTGGCCGGGAGTTCGGCCTCGGACCTGTACTCGTCCCAGTCGGCAGGCGTGAACCAGGTGGAGAACCCGCCGAAGGCGTTCGGCGCCCAGGTGTCGGCGGGCACGGTGAACCCAAAGCTGTCGTCGAGGCGGAAGCTACTGTTCTCGCCGATGGTCGTGTCGAAGCGGCAAGCGAACGCGAAGTCGTGCAGCGGGCCCTCGGTGTACTCGCAGTTCTCGTAGCGCTTCGACGGCTGAAGACCGTCCGCGCCGACGACGTAGAGAACCGCGTCCTTCGCTGGCACCTCGCCCCGGTTGGTCACCTGGAACGGGGCCTTCAGCGTGGCGCCGGGCGCCCCCTTGAGCTCCAGGGACTCGTTGGTGGTGAGGTCGACGCCCTCGCCGATTTCTACCGTCGAGCTGTAGGAGGCGGATTCGGACTTGCCGTCCGGCGTGACGGTGAACCTCAGCTCGCCCTTCTGATCGGGCTTGGCGTCGGCCTTTGCGCGAACGACGAGGGAGACGAGGTTCAGGTACGAGCCGTCGTCGTCCTGGTCCTCGACCTTGCACGTCAGGATCGCACCGGACTCGGTGCAGTTGTCCCCGCTGCTCTCGACGTCGGCGAAACCGTAGACCTTGCTCCGGTCCACCTTGATGGTGTAGTCGTCGGGCTGCCGCTCCGTGGTGAGCGAGAAGAGGGTGAGCCACTTGTCGGTGCCGCCGGGCGCGACGATCACGTTGTTGGCGTACAGGTCGAGATTCTCTACCGGTGCGGCGAGGGCTGCCGGTGCGGCGGCGGCGGGGGCGGCGGCGGCGACGAACGCGCCTGCTACGCCCAGTCCGGCGAGCCAACGCCGGGTGGAGTGGGTGAGCATGAGGGGGGTTCCTCCAGTTGGGGGATCAGGTGGAGCCTGCGGATCTTAAGGAATCGCTAAGGCAGACTGCAGCCCTCAAATCCGCCCGCTGAGCAAGACGAACCAAAAGGTTGATCAGAGTCACCGCAATGTTCGGTCGGTCCGCCTCCGTCATCTGAGGCAGGAGCCCCGGGAGGTGCAGTGACGTACGAGGAGTTCGCGGACACGCGGCTGGCCCCGCTACTGCGGTACGCGGTGATGCTGACCGGCGAACCACACCAGGCCCAGGATCTGGTCCAGGAGACCATGGTCCGGGTCCAGCTCAACTTCGGCGAGCAACCGTCGTACCGGTTGGCGGACTCCGTCCTGCTGGTGCACATCCCGGCCGACCGGAGCCGGCCGTACCTCATCTCGTTGCCGCGTGACCTGGAGGTCTCGATCCCCGGCCGGGGGGTCGAGAAGCTCAACAGTGCGTTCTACACCGGTGCCGGCGAACCCCGGCCCGACCTGGACGCCGGCTACGACCTGACCCGCCAGGTGGTCGCCGACCTGACCGGGGTACGCGTCGACGCCGGCGCGGTGCTGACCTTCGCCGGGCTGCGCCGGATCACCGAGGCGGTCGACGGGGTGGAGGTGTGCCTGCCGAAGGAGGTTCGGTCCTGGCACACCCGCCGGACCTTCCCGGCCGGCTGTCAACTGCTCGACGGTGATGCCTCCGTCGACCTGCTGCGGCAACGGCGGTACCTGCCCGACGGTGCGTCCGACCGGGACCGTAACGCCCAGCGCTACATCGCCGGGCTGGTCCGGCGGGCGGTCGCCCAGGACGTGCTGACCAACCCGGTACGGCTCACCGCGCTGCTGTCAGCCGCCGGCAAGGGTCTGGCGGTCGACGACGACGGCCTGCCGCTGACCAGGCTGGTGGCGGTGCTACCCGAACTGAAGAGCGTCGATCCGGTGGGGCTCAGCCTGCCAGTCGGCCCCCCGGCAGGCAACGCTTCGCGGCTGCCCCTGGACCCGAAGGAGGGCCCGGATTTCCTCGCCGCGCTGCGCGAGGATCGGTTGGCGCAGTGGGCGGCGCAGCACCCGGAGCAGGTAAATCCCGTCCGCTGACGGACGCGGACAGCACGACGACGCCCCGCCAGCCCGGTACGGGCCACACGTCACCGTCCGCGAGCATCGCGTCCAGGTGCCGGCGGATCGCCGCCGGGC